>CAKQDQ010000041.1 GCA_934229335.1 uncultured Prevotella sp. | reverse complement strand
GTATTGTCGTATTATCAATGGAACGCCCTGAAAGGGCAAAAGCATTAATCCTTAAACACCAGTTTTATTATGCTTTTATTCTTTCAGGGTGTTGATGTTGTGCCGCTCGTTATATATTTCCAGGGTGTCGCTTCGCTTGCCCTGCGCTATGTGCTTGTTTGGCTTTCAGCCCGTACCAGCAAACTTAGAGAAGCTCCAGTATATTATGCTGCGATGAAAGGGCTCATAATCCACGTTTTTTATGGCTAAGTAAGTATTCAAACAGGTTTTGGTTCAAGCTTAGAATTTAGTTCGCCACGGGCTGAAGGCCCAATGAGCGCATAGCCCAGGGCAAGCGAAGCGACACCCTGGGTATTGTCGTATTATCAATGGAACGCCCTGAAAGGGCAAAAGCATTAATCCTTAAACACCAGTTTTATTATGCTTTTGCCCTTTCAGGGCGTTGATGATGTGCCGCTCGTTATATATTTCCAGGGTGTCGCTTCGCCTTGCCCTGCGCTATGTGCTTGTTTGGCTTTCAGCCCGTACCAGCAAACTTAGAGAAGCTCCAATGTTTTAAGTTTTTAATACATTACTTAAAGAAGCCCCCTTAATTCTTTTCTCTGCACTCACTCCCTGTGCCTTAGCGAGTCGCGGTATTGTTGTGGCGACATCCCCACGTGGCGTCTAAAGAACGTTCCGAAGTGGCTTTGGTTTTTAAAACCGCATGAGTCGGCAATCTGCTTAATGTTAAGGCTATTGTCAGCGATAAGCAGTCGTATGGAGCGGATAATGTCTTCGTTTATCAAGTCGCGTGCATTCTTGCCCGTTACCTGCCGACATACAGAAGAGAAGTATTTAGACGACACGCAGAGCGCATCGGCATACTCCTGCACACTCCTCATGCGGTGGTCTGATTCGTAAAGCAGTTTCATGAAACGCTGCATCAGATTCTCAGCGGCAGAGCTTTGAACGTTTGCCGTAATCTGTCCGCTGCGAGCGCGAATGTCGCAAATCTCATAACAAGTAGATACAAACAGCGAGTCGATAATCTGTTTTTTGAATTTACTGTCGCACGACTCACATTTCGCCTTTATAAGCTCAAAGTATAGCAACAGGTGGCGCAGCTCCTCTGGTTCGGCATGAAGCTGCTCGTATTTGGACATAATCATACTGAAAGTCCAGTCTACCCTTACTCGTTGCGCTATCTCTTCAGCGTAGTCAGGAGACATATATATAATGTAGGCTTCAGCATCCTCCGATGCGGTAGAGTGCTCAAGGATGTTACGTGGCAGACAGCTGAAGATGTCGCCCTTGGCAAGCTGGTAGTTCTTTCCGTCTATTGAGAGGGTCAACTCACCGTCGGTAACGATAAGAACGAGAAAACCCTCTACAAGAACGCGTTTCTGTGGCATATCCTTTATGTGTCGGATATTGGATATTAGTGCCAGCCTATTGTCAAAATAGTTGTTGGGCGTTGTTGGTAGAGCGTCTGTTGTATGTTCTTTTTCCATTGGCTAAGGTGATTAAATAGTGAGTTGTTGTTACGCAACAGTTGCAAAGTTACAAAAAACATTTGAGATACAGACAATCTTTATAGGCAATAAGTGAAATATAATGTTGTTTTTAGACATCTTCTAACAGTCGAGGTTCTAAGTGTAAATAATATGCCTTACTGCCGATGAAACCGCAGAAAACTAACGGAGGTGAAGCAAAAATACCCATGTGGTAAAATAAATTTACTACCTTTTTGAGTGCATAATAAACCTTTATATAGAAGAAAATGTATAATTTTGCGGATGGAAACATACAGTGATGAAAGTGAATACACATATTTATATATCTCAGCACCCAAAGGAAATAACTAATCAACTTAAAATAATAACTAATCAACTTAAAATAATAACTAAATGAACAAAAACTTTTTCAAACCATTATTGTTTGTCGGAGTGTTACTCCTCGTAGGAGTAATGTCGACAGAGGCGAAGAAGAAGTTGCACACCATCGGAGACTCTACCATGGCTAACTACTCCACTGACGGTTCTACTGACAAGCGTGGGTGGGCGCAAATGCTGCAACAGTTCTTTAATACCGACAATGTAACGGTGAACAACCGTGGCAAGTCGGGTGCCTCAAGTAAGTCTTTCTATAAGGAAGCCGCTTACTGGCCAACGCTTGTTAAGGGCGGAAGCGACGAAATGCAGAAGGGAGACTATCTCCTTATACAGTTCGCTCACAACGATGAGAAGAACGGGGGCGCAGATGGCGACGTGGTAAAAGCATACTATACCGCCACAGGTCAGGCAGACAAAGCAGCCTCTACCGACTATCGCGGCACTACGGCAAGCGGTACTTATAAAGAGTATATACGCAAGTACATTGACGAAGCGAAAGCGATGGGCGTAACACCAATCGTTGTTGGTCCTATATGTAGAAAGTATTTCGAGTCAAGCGGCACCGCAATACGCCGCAACGGACAGCACGACCTTGGCGATAGTTTTACTATATGTGATGGCAAAACACTTACTACAGGCAATAAGGTTGCAGCGTCTGACGATACATACGATTATGTAGCACAGGCAAGGAACGTGGCAAACGAGTATGATGACGTGCCGTTCATAGACCTTACAACGCTTACCGCAAAGCTATACGTTAGTTATGGCGAGGCATATTGCACCAGCAACCTCTTCTGTAACGATGACTCTACACACCCAGGAGCACTCGGTGCCACACTGATAGCACGTGAGTTTGCTCAGCAGCTCAAGGCACAAGCAGCGTCAGAGACAGACCCGAAGAAGAAGGCAGTACTCGAAGCACTGGCGAAAGACGTTATCGTTTCATCAGAGATAACATTCAACCCAACCTCGGGCGACCTTGGCAAGGCATATCAGGGACAGTCTGTGGTAAAGGAATTTAATGTTTCTGCCTTCGGATTGCAGAGCGGTAACGACATGACCATTACCGCTGATGGTGGCTTCCTCGTGTCAATCGACAAGAATAACTAT
The DNA here is from genome assembly GCA_934229335.1 of uncultured Prevotella sp. Taxonomy (GTDB): domain Bacteria; phylum Bacteroidota; class Bacteroidia; order Bacteroidales; family Bacteroidaceae; genus Prevotella. The sequence goes on along the minus strand of CAKQDQ010000041.1, from coordinate 14,289 downwards.
TCAGCTACTGTCACCATACCATGTAGCGGAAATAGCGTTATCTGCACTATTTACGTTAAGGCAAACCTTAACGGCTCTGGTAAGATAACGGGAACATTGACAGCAACAGCAGGGACGCAGACGTCGCAGCTGCCACTTACCGCTGAGGCAATAAACCTTACGGGAGGCAAGGAAGCCTCTGCTGTATGGACATTGACAACATCTGCTGCCCCAGAAGAAAACGAACTGCTTACAGTAGCCGACCAGTCGTTGGCAGAACTCAAGGTACAGCAGTACGGAACGATAGGTACAGACGACACAGCACGAAAGATGCAGTTGCTCACTACACCAACAGGCAAGTGGGGAGTGGGCGAGATTGACGAGGTGTCAACACGTTATGCAGAGTTTAAGGTTACCTGTCCAGCAGATTATGAGTATGCTGTTGACAAAATATCATATTATATCTCTGGTCGTGGAGGCTCTGCCGTGAGTTATCATGCGTATTACAGCACAAACAAAGACTTCGCTAACCCTGTGCTGATAGACGAGAAGGTGAACATGGCAAAGGATGCACCTACACTTATAGAGTGCCCAGTCGTAAGCAAGATAGAAGAGGGACAGTCACTGTATGTGCGCCTATATCCTTGGTATAACGGTCAGACTGCTGAGGCAAGCGGAAAATATCTCTGTCTCTCTGACATGACAATACACGGCACAGCCACTAAAGCAGGTGGTCAGACAGTAAACTACGATGGAACGATATCATACAGCCTTGTTGACTCAGACCCTGTCTTTAACCCAGAAGAAATGACAGTCGGCTTCGTGGGTAAAACCGTTTCTTACGGTTCTCTCCTCACTGTAAGCAAGGACGGTGGTTGCTCTTGGAGTGGAAGCACAGACAACGGAAAGAAGCAAACGAAGATAGCGAACGCTACAGCAAGTTCGCTTCCTTCATCAGCAGTAGAGGGTAATACCGTAACCTTTGCCCTTACACCAGAAGATGGCGTTGTGTTCATGCCAACAAAGGTAACGTTCCAGGCTGCACGCTACGGTACAGACGGTGGTAAAATCACAGCTGTGATAAGCGGAACAGGCAGCGCAACCATCTGCGAGAACGCGGATGTTAACCGCTCAGGCAAGGGATTAGAGTTGAAAACACTTGAGGCAAACGTGGAAGGCGTTTCCGCTGATGCAAGCAACCCACTGAAACTCGCCATCTCTGTAGTAGGACTCGGAAAAGGCAAGAACGTTGGTATCAACGATATCGTTGTGGAAGGTAAGATGCAAGGCACCATACAGCAGAGCAAGAAGTATGCACTTACCACAAGCGTAAGTCCTGCTGAGGCTGGTACCGTAGCTCTCGACCCACAGATGTCGGCATATAAAGAAGGTTCAGAGGTAACACTTACAGCCAAGCGTAACTTCGGATATAAGTTTAAAGAGTGGCAGGTTGACGGCAAAAGTGTTGCAAACACAGAAGCATACACGTTGGCAATGGATGCCGACAAGAACGTTACTGCTATATTTGACGCTATACCTGTTTACACCGTCAGCACCTCATGCACCAACGATGCAGAACTCTCAATAGGTTCTGTAACACTCACACCGAACGATAATAACGGCAAATATGAGGCAGGAACAAAAGTAACGGCAACGGCAAACGAGTCACGTATCTTGAAGTTCATGCAGTGGACGGATGGCGGGGAGAACGCTGGCACAACGGCAACACGCACCGTTACCGTAAATTCTGACATGAACCTCACCGCAAACTATGAGGTTCAAGACTTCGTTGCGGTGTTCGATGCTTCAAAAACACAGTCGTACGCTTACGAGACAACAGCGCAGTATCCGTTCCAGGCAGACATAACATGGGATGCGGAACGTAACGCACAGGCTGCGGTAGTACGTCAGTCAGACGGCAGCTTGGTCTATTCGCAGAACACAGGCACACCAGTGGTGCGCAACCGTGAGGGCGTTGTGATGGCTGGAATCAACGGATTGTATCAGAATGGCTATGACACACGTGACATAGCATGGCAGTATCAGTTCTCAACCAAGGGCTTCACAAACGTTACTTTCGTAGGCGACATGGCAGCGAAGAATGCTGCTACTAAGACGTATAAGGCACAGTATTCACTCGATGGCACCACCTTTGCCAACATAGATGGTGCAGAATGGGATATGACGGCGAACGTAATAAAGCCTATTTCCTTCACACTGCCAGCAGAGGCTGATGGTAAAGACTTGGTATATGTACGTGTTTGCGGTACGGGAGAAGAAATATTGAACTCGTCATACACCTTCGACAGTTCCTTTGACGGACTGAAATACACAGCACATTCAGAGTCTGGTATTGGTAATGTATATGTTCTCGGTACGGCAGAGACCGTAGCTGACGATGTAGCACCAGTGGTAACGGCAACACTTCCTGCTGATGGAGCAACAGGAGTGAGTGCTTCTGGCAGCATAACAATATCATACAATGAACGCATACAGGCAGGAACAGCCGTAGCTGAGGCAACACTCGACGGCAAGACACTGCAACCAACATGGAACACTCGCAGTGTGACCTTCAACTATGTAGGACTTGAATATGGCAAGACATACGCCTTCGTGCTCCCTGCAGGTTATGTGACTGACCGCTCAGGCAATGCTGCCGCTGCACAGACACTGACGTTCACCGTTATGGACAGGCAGAAACCACAGGCACGTATCTTCGATGCTGTGGTAGACAAGAACCTCGACCTGAAACAAGGAGAGAGCATTGCTGCTACGGAGACAATGCCAAAGCAGTATCGTTACATACAGGATGCCATAGACGATGCGCCTAATAATGCTACGACACCATACCTTATATATATAAAGGAGGGATACTATAACGACCCTAACACAACGTTTAACGATAGTTACGGTACTCGTTTCACCACATCGCAGACAGGTGCAGGTGCTCCAACAGAGAAGATTCCTGGCGGAAAGAATAACTATGACGATTGCAGACTGGTGTATGTGAACAAGCCAAACGTTCACCTTATCGGTCAGGCAGTAGACAAAGTGACGATAGCAACAGACCGAATGGATGGTTCATGCAACGACCCTTCACGCGTATGGTATCATGTTAACGCTGGCGCAACACTCGAAGTGCAGGACAATGCCAGCGACTTCTATATGCAGGGTGTGACCCTTGACAACGAGAACTGGACCATAAAGGGCATGGAAGGACCGCAGGCTCTGTGTATGAACATTACCTCTGACCGTGCCGTATTTGACGGCATCAACGCCCGTTCTTATCAAGATACCTATAAGAGTAACGGTACATACAACCGTCAGTTCTTCTATAACTCTACGATAGAAGGCGGTGTTGACTTCATATATGGCTCAGGTGACGTGTGGTTTGAGAACTGTATCCTTAACATAAACCGTAAGAACGGTGGATTCATTGTTGCGCCTAACCACCCAGAAGGCACACGTTGGGGATATGTATTCAATAACACTACTGTCACAACAACATATACAAGTAATCCAGAAGACTACCAAGTGTACCTCGGTCGCCCATGGCACGACCAGCCAATGACCGTCTTCCTGCACACAAAGATGGAGGTAAAGCCATACGATGGCTATTGGTTCCCAACAATGGGAGGCTTACCTAAGCTCTGGGCGGTATATGATATAGTAGACAAGAAAGGCTATGCACTCTCGGAAAAATCTATAGAAGACTACTATTACACATCTAATGGGCAAACCATAACGGGTAAAGCGAAAAACTATCTTACTGCTGATGAGGCTGCACAGTATACCATCTCTAACGTGATGGCAGGTGACGGCAGCAGCGCAAAGACTGGAGTATGGAACCCAATGGAGGTGGTAGAGAAGACGGCTGTGCCTGTATTAAAGCAGGAAGGTAATGAGGTGACATGGCAGGCTGACGACTACGCTATCTGTTATGTAGTAACCGTTAATGGCAAACCTGTGGCATTTACTACCGAACCACGTTATGTTGCAGCGGTAGGTGATGAGATACAGGTGCAGTCAGTAAACGAAAACGGTGCACTATCTGCCATGTCTGACGTGCTGAGCGTATCTACTGGCATCGAGACTGTACAGAATGATGGTACAAAAGCTGTTAAGTCAACAATCTATAACATACTTGGTCAGCCGGTGAAGACACCTCGTAATGGTGTGTTCATTATGAACAACAAGACGGTTGTGGTAAAGTAAATGATGTAAAGGGAACTTAATAAGACGACAAAAGAAAACCGGCAACTGATGTGTGTGTAGCACATTAGTTGCCGGTTTCTTTTTTTCTTATTCAAAATAGAATGACAGAACTATCATCTTGCTGTGTGCATTGCTGATAGATTTGGCGTAGGGCAGGGCGGTATTGTTATTCATATTGTTGATGTATGACGTGTCGAGGCAGTTGCTGAGGCCGTACATGAACTTCAATTCTGGGCGTAGTTTGAAGAAAGGAAGGTAGAAGTCGCAGCCTAATCCTACCTCAAAGAAGACGTCAGACTTCTTTAATCTAATGTAATCACTTGAACCTGTTGCCAGATTCATCATGGGAGCGATACCCATCATGAGGTAAGGACGGTGGTTGTTGAAGCGTTGCGCAGCGTAAATGAAGTCGAAGTTTCCGCCTACATACACCGTCTTCATACTCTCCCTTACCTGTTCTTGCGTACCGTTAGCGTTTGTAGCGTTGAGGTTTCTGAATGTGATGTTGCGTGTACCGAAATACAGTTGCGGTGCCATTCGGAAGGCAAAATATTCGTTAAGACGTAACTCTCCGAGCACGCCGACGTTAAAACCAGGTTCCCAGTTTTGCTGGTCTACACTTACGTTAGCGTCAATCACCGTTCCGTCAGGAGCCGTAATGGTCTGCGGTCCGACGTTGTCTAATTCCAAATCCTGAAGGTGTGTGCCCACGACAATACCGAGATGAAACGGACGAAGGTCTGTGTATGGACGGTTTTGTACGCGCTTCTCCTGAGCGTTGGTGGCTGATATAGCCAAAAGGAACAATAATATTAATGAGTATATTCTTTGCATATAAGTGAGTATTTACCTTAAATAAAATAACGTTATTAAGCTGTATAAATTGCTTTTAATACTCATAAATACCATAAAAAAGGGTGAAAAACATTATTTAACAAAAAAAACAGTACCTAATTGTAGGTACTTTCAAAATAAATTTCTACCTTTGCACTACGAAAACGAAATACTTATTTTACAAAAACATTATAAACATATAAATTAACAACTATGGCTTACGTAATTAATAACGATTGTATCGCTTGTGGTACATGTATTTCAGAGTGCCCATCAGAGGCAATATCAGAGGGCGAGATCTACTCAATCAATCCTGATGTTTGCACAGAGTGTGGTACATGCGCTGATGTTTGTCCTAACGAGGCAATTCATCTTGGCTAATTCGTAGATATAAGCGAATATTATTTAATACCATAAGCGGTAGACCTTTTCTTAGGTCTACCGCTTTTTTTGATATGTATTTTTGGCGTTTTTTCTTTGAAATAAGCGAAAAAGTTATTACCTTTGTTGATGGGAAAAGATTTCTTAATGAGACGGAAATGCTCCCTACACTATTATGCTAACCAATAATAAACACTACACTAACCATGATAATTCAATTCTATGTAAATTATATTGTGTCTTTTGCTGATGAGCTTTACGTGAACATCAAGATGGCTAACGGTATTGTTCAGACGTATAAGATGCAGCAAGTCAGTGAAGGCTGTTGGCGTTATGAGCTGCGTTTTGAGCCTCGTGGCTTGGAATTGCTTGACTATTACTATTCTGTCGTAAGACTGAACGACGTTGTGCGCACCGAGTGGCGCACCCAAGCGCACCGTATAGACATAGCGCAAACAGGACTGACACAGTATACTGCTTACGATAATTGGATTGACATACCCCATGATACATACCTCTATACCTCGGCATACACACAATGTATTAACCGCCGTGAGCCGACAAAGCCATACCGCAGAAGCAATCCTGCTGCGTTGAGGCTAAAGGTTCGTGCCCCACAGTTGCGTGGAAATGAGCATCTTGTGGCTGTGGGTGCTCACCCTGTAATGGGCGAATGGCACCTCGACAGAGCCATACCGTGTGAGGAACAGGCACCAAACGAGTGGATATGTGACATTGATGCAGAGTATACCGCTGGTGAAGAGTTAGAGTATAAGTTCGTGGCGATGAAGGATGGTGACCCGAATAACGAACCGATGTGGGAGACGGGAGAGAACCGTAAGGTTACGATGCCGCGCATGAGACGTGGCGAAATCATTGAGTATGAGTTGCCACAAGCATTCTTTGAGATATGGAATGTGCGTAAGGCAGGTACACTCGTGCCTGTATTCTCGTTGCGAACGCAAGGCAGTTTCGGTGTTGGCGACTTCGGAGACCTATGTAGTATGATAGACTGGGTAGCGTATACGGGGCAGCGTCTGTTGCAGGTATTGCCGATAAACGATACCACTATCACTCATACCTGGACCGATTCGTACCCTTATTCCTGCATAAGTATCTTTGCTTTACACCCACAGTATGTGGACTTTAGGCAACTGCCACCGCTTACCGACAGTAAGAAGGCGGAGGAGATGGAATGCTTACGCAAGGAGCTTAACGCTCTTCCGCAGATAGACTACGAGCGAATGACGGCAGCAAAGTGGGAATATCTGCGCCTGTTGTACGCACAAGAAGGCAAGAATGTCTTGGCTTCTGCCGACTTCAAGGAGTGGTTCGTAGAGGAACAGCATTGGCTTGTGCCTTACGCGCAGTACTCTTACCTGCGTGACAGCCATGGTACTGCTGACTTCATGCAGTGGGAAGGCAACACGCAGTGGCAGGAGTCAGACCGTGAAGCACTGTCTAATCCACGCACAAAGGCATACAAGCTGGTTGCGTTTTACTACTATGTGCAGTATGTTCTTGCCGTGCAGATGAAGGCAGCACATGACCATGCACGAGAGAAGAGAGTGATATTGAAGGGCGATATACCTATTGGCGTAAACCGAAAAGGCTGTGATGTATGGCAAGAGCCACGTTATTTCAACTTGAATGGGCAGGCAGGAGCACCGCCAGACGATTTCTCTATCAACGGACAGAACTGGGGCTTCCCTACATACAACTGGGATGAGATGCTGAAAGACGACTGCCTGTGGTGGGTAAGACGCTTTCAGAATATGCAAAAGTACTTTGATGCCTACCGCATTGACCATGTCTTAGGCTTCTTCCGCATATGGGAGATACCGTCAGGTGCCGTTCATGGCTTGCTTGGACAGTTCCAACCAGCCCTTGGATTGACCGCAGAAGAGATAGAAGCATACGGACTTCACTTCCGCAAGGGACGCTTTACACGTCCGTATATAACGAAAGAGATACTTGAAGACATCTTTGGTGAGGAGAAGGCACAGTACGTTCGCGACACGTTCCTAACGCCTTATAAGGAGGGACTGTACCTGATGAAGGCAGAATATGACACGCAACGCAAGGTAGAGGCGAAAGTCTCAGACCCTAATATGCGTGACTGTCTATACACATTGATAAGCAATGTGCTCTTCCTTCGTGACCATAAGAACCCCGAACTCTATCATCCGCGCATAGCAGCACAGCACACTTATATATATAAGATATTGCTGTCAGACAGCGATCGCAACTGCTTCAACCGCATACACGATGATTATTTCTACCGTCGCAATACGCAGTACTGGTACAAGGAAGCCATGAAGAAGCTGCCAAAACTCGTTGAAGCCACCCGAATGTTAGTGTGTGCCGAAGACCTTGGCATGATACCAGAGTGCGTTCCCACCGTCCTTAATGAGCTGCGCATACTCTCCCTTGAGGTGCAGTCAATGCCAAAGGAGATGGGAAGACAGTTCGGCAGACCAGAATGTTACCCTTATCGTAGCGTCTGTACTATCGACAGCCACGATATGCCGACCCTACGAATGTGGTGGGACGAAGACATTACACGCTCACAGCAGTACTATTCCACCGTGCTTGGACGTCGCGACGAGGCGCCACACCCACTTCCAGCGTGGTTGGCACGTGACATCATGTCGCGAAATCTACAGTCTGCCTCCATGCTCTGCGTGCTATCCTTGCAGGATTGGCTTGCTATTAGCGAGAAACTGCGCCTTCCTGACGCTAACGCGGAGCGCATAAACATACCTGCTAACCCCCATCATTACTGGCGATACCGTATGCATCTCAACATTGACGAGATGCTTGCCGACAAGCGTTTCTGTGATGATATAGCTGAAATGATAACACAAAGCGGCAGATGAAGATAGAGAAAATAGACCCACCGTCATGGTTTTCGAGCATGGAAGACTCTACATTGCAGATAATGCTGACAGGAGAGGGACTGCAAGAAGCCACTCTCCTGGCAGACAGTCAGCGTGTGGAGGTAACGAAAACTATACATTCAGCAGACGGACGATACCTTTTCGCATACCTAAACCTCAGCGATTGCACTGCTGGTACACTGCCCCTGTGCCTCAAGAACGGTGAAGAGACGATAGAAATACCATACGTTCTGAGCGAAAAAAAATGTGGAACGATGCAGAAAGAGAGTCTCTCCGCTGGCGATGTGGTCTATCTCTTGATGCCAGACAGGTTCGCTCGTGGTGGTAAGGCACTCTTGACGGATAGTCCAAGGGACGTAAAGCAACGAGAATGGCAGCACATCAGTCCATCGGGTAGGGCAGGAGGCAACATCGAAGGCATAACGGAACATCTCGATTATCTGCAAGACCTTGGTGTAACGGCACTGTGGACAACACCCGTTTTACAGAATAATATGCCCGAAACACAACGCCTTAGCAGTTATCATGGGTATGCAATAACCGACTTCTACGCCATAGACGCACGCTTTGGAACCCTTGAAGACTATCTGACCATGACCAAGTATGCCCACGAAAAAGGTATGAAGGTAGTGATGGACATGGTATTCAACCACTGTGGTGCAGCGCATCCATGGCTTAACAACCCACCAATGCCCGACTGGTTTAACCACCGTGAGTGGGTGGAAGGGGCTGATGTGACGGGCGGACACTTACCAGAGACGAACGAAAAGTACCTTCAGACCAACTACAGACTAACGCCAACGGTAGACCCTTATGCTGCAGAGGTAGACAAACGGCAGACTGTTGAGGGGTGGTTCGTTAAGACAATGCCCGACTTAAACTTGCGAAACGTGCACCTCTTGCGTTATCTTTCGCAGATGACCATGTGGTGGATAGAGACCGCAGGCATTGATGCCATACGCATGGACACCTTCCCTTACGCTGACAAAGACGCCATGCAGCAGTGGCTTCGAGACCTGCACAGAGAGTATCCGTGCTTTAAGGTCGTTGGAGAGACATGGGTATCAGACACCGCTTTCTCTGCGAAATGGCAGGAAGGAGAACTCGATAGCCCTATGGACTTTGCCATGTTCGAGGCTCTTAACCACTCAAAACGTGAGGAAACAGACGAGCCGTGGATCGGGATGAACCGTGTTTACAATACGCTTTGTTATGATTATCTGTACAAAGACCCGTTGATGGTGATGACGTTCCTTGATAATCATGATGTTAACCGCTTCCTCGAAGACTTCGAGAACTATTCACCTAAGGAGCAAAAGCAGATGACGGAGAGCCTAAAACGTGCCCTTGCCCTGCTCATGACCATGCCGAGAATACCGCAGTTGTATTACGGTACCGAGGTATTGATGTCAGGAACGACACGTAAGAACGATGGTTTTGTTCGCCTACCATTCCCTGGAGGTATGCCAAACGATGCTCATGACGCTTTCACAGCAAAGGGGAGAACGCGCGAAGAGAACGATATGTACCGCTGGTTACGCCATCTTCTGCGCTGGAGAAAAGGTAGCGAGGTGATAAAACATGGCACTACCAAGCAGTTCTTGCCCTATAATGGCGTGTACGTCTTGGCGAGACAGTATGACGAAACGACAGTACTGACGGTAGTAAACGGTTGTAACCATAGGGTGACATTTACCCCCGACCGTTACGAAGAAGTAATAATTGGAACTAAGGAAGCAAGAAACGTACTGACAGAGAGAACAGTAGACCTCACCAACCCCATTCCTCTTGCACCGAGAAAAGTAATGATACTTGAGATAAAACCTAATAAACAATGAGCGAAGAAATACAAAAAGCCAAGCATAGTCATTGGTATTTCCCACTGTTGTCGCTGATATTCCTGTTGGCAACGGCAGTTTATTATTTGCAGTTGCGTAACGATGATGTGCTCTTCATGGCGCAACTCTATTCCTTTTTCATGAGTGGCACACAGTTCTTTGGTGACTGTATGTCACGTCCTGGCGGACTATTAGAATGGGGTGGACGCTGGTTCACGCAATTATTCTATGTCCCTTGGCTTGGAAGCATTATGCTAACGCTGTTGTGGATAGCCATATTCTTCACGTTAAAAAAGGCTTACAGCGTAGCAAACGCATTGTCGCCATTGCTCCTTGTGCCCCTCATTGCCCTGTTAGTTAGCGACATAGACCTTGGTTATTGGATGTATTATCTGAAGCAACCAGGTTATTATTTCCGCGAAACACTCGGCATATTGTCCGTTTCGCTGCTACTTTTAGCGTCACGAGTAGACCGTTATTCGCTCGTGGGCAGCCTTCTTGCCGCCGCCGCTTATCCGTTGATAGGCTTCTATTCCCCCTTAGCCCTGCTCTGTATACTTATCGTTGCCATCGTCACTCGTCGATGGGTAGCCGTCTCTATAGCCGCAGCAGGAGCGATATTGTCACCATTATTATTCAGTAAACTGTATACAACACTCCGTGCCGACGAAGTCTTCACCGTAGGATTTCCCGTTTTTCAGTTGGGCGAGGCAGTGTCCTCAGAGCGTGAATGGCCGTTATACGTAGCCTGTGCCTCCCTGCTCATCATGCCATTGTTCCGCAGACTGAAAGAGCCTAAAGGCAAATGGCTTGGCGGTATGGCTGCTGCATACCTGCTGCTGACGGTCTTCGCCGTTACGGTGTTAGAGAAAAGCGACTTCAAAGACGAGAACTTCCATGCGGAGTGTAAGGCATATCGTGCTGCAGACGAGTCACGATGGGATGATGTTCTCTCCGCAGCACGACAAGTAAACGGTCCGCTTACCCGTGAGATGATAATGCTGAAGAACATCGCTCTCTTCAATACAGGCGACATAGGCAATAGCATTTACGACTATGACGATAGCGGAGTGACGCCCAATACCGATGATTCACTGCGTGTACATATAGTGAATACCGCTGGGCCGTTGATATATATGCACCACGGAATGATGAACTTCGCCCACCGTTGGTGTACGGAAAACATGGTAGAAGAGGGCATGAAGGTAGCCTTTATGAAGATACTCGTGCAGGTATCACTCTGCATGGGCGAGTATGAAGCAGCAGAAAAGTACATCGATATGCTGTCACGCACAATGTATTATGCTGACTGGGCGGAGCGATACAGCCCCGTATTACGCAACCATAAGCTCATCTCCACCTATCCAGAACTAAAGAAATGCCGTGAGTTATACACCTATATGCAGCCCACCGCAGGCACAGACGAGGGACTATGCGAGAAGTTTATACTGGGATATTATAGCACATTGCAGGCACAAGGCACACCATACGTAAGAGAAGTGGCGTTGGCATACGCAATGATGTCAAAAGACATACAACGCTTTTGGCCGCAATACCTTGCCTATATGTCAACACATAAGGGGCAGGAAGTCCCCATATGCTATCAGCAAGCAGCGTATATGTATGGCTGTTTAGAACCACAATCGGCACCTAACCCACAGCAATATGGCATGCATTTCGACCAAGAGAAGGTCTTGCAACGCTATGATGCCTTTACTAAGCAGACACAACAACTCGCTTCCTCAGGTCTTTCTGAAGAGTCGATAGGCGCAAATTTGCTTTCTGAGTATGGCGACACGTTCTGGTGGGTGTACTACTTCAACCGCTCGTCACAGTATTATTAAACCATCATTACCCACAGTAAAAAACACAACATGATGAAAAATATAATAAGAACAATACTGTTCGTGTTCACAATAATGCTCTTTTCGTGCGGACATACGTCAGTGCCCGACAATGCAAAGGGCAAGAACACGCTGCCAAACATATTTCCTGACTATACAAACGTAACCGTGCCAGCCAATATTTGCCCACTAAACTTCATGGTAAAAGACTGTGATGAGATAGTGGCAAAGCTCACCTGTGGTAGTCTTTCGTTTACATACGGTGACGGAAAGAAGGTTGTGATAGACGAAGAAGAGTGGAACGAACTGCGCAACGCTGCCATAGGGAAAAGCATACAGGTAGAGGTCTACACTCAAAAGAATGGTGATTGGACAGCATGGAAGCCCTTTTCCATAAACATAGCGCAAGACACCATAGACCCATACCTCTCATATAGACTGATACAGCCATCGTATGTGGCATACGAAGACCTCGCCATAGTGCAACGAAACCTGACGAACTACGATGAGAGTGACATCTATAACAACCGTCTTATGCAGACAGAGAAAGAGGGACAGTGCATAAACTGCCACTCATATCAAAACTATAAGACGTCGAGTATGCTCTTCCATGCTCGTCAAGCGCATGGCGGCACGGTGATAGTAAACAATGGTAAACTGATGAAGGTAGACATGAAGACCGACAGTACCATCTCCTCTGGCGTCTATCCTGCATGGCATCCTACCGCAAACCTCATCGCTTTCTCAACCAATACCACCCGCCAGATGTTCTTGACCAAGGACAATGGCAAGATAGAAGTAATGGACTTCGCTTCCGACCTGATACTCTACGATGTGGATAAGTGTGAGGTTAGCAACATCAGCAATTCCTCAACACAACTTGAAGTGTTCCCTACATGGAGCCCAGACGGTAGGACTCTCTACTATTGCGTGGCAGATTTTGTGCTTAATGATACGGCAAAGGCACAGGAACACGAGATGTCTCAACGCTATAAAGAGATAAAATACGGTATCTATGCACGTGACTTCGATGTCTCGACGCACCGTTTTAGTGCACCACGTATGGTGTTCGACGCTGCTGCATTGGGCAAAAGCGCAACCTTGCCACGTGTCTCTCCAGATGGGAAATATATGGTTTTCGCCCTTGGCAACTATGGCTGCTTCCATATATGGCATAAGGAGGCGGACATATATATGCTCAGTTTGGCAGACGGACAGGTGTGTCCATTGACGTCACTCAATAGCCCTCTGGCAGAGAGTTACCCCACGTTCTCCAGCAATGGCAGGTGGATAATGACCGAGTCGCGTCGTGATGACGGCAATTTTACACGCCCTTACATCGCTTATTTCGACCAACAGGGCAGGTGCCACAAAGCTTTCGAAGTGCCACAACGTGACCCAGAGCGTTACACCTTGCTCTATCGCTCCTTCAATCGCCCAGAGTTTATGAAGGAACCAGTGACCGTTTCGCCAAAGGAGTTCGCCAATACGTTGGCGAAAGACGCGGTGAAGGCGAAGTATAAACAGTGATATAGCTGTGGAATAAACCATAAAAAATGGCTCTACATGATATTAGTGCATCAAAGAACTAATCCATGTAGAGCCATTGTTGTTTCTATATATGTTATTGCCACAAAGGTTCTTGCTCCCAACCGATAGGGAAACCAAGAGCCTTTTTGTCAATTTCAGGGAATGTATAAAACAGTTTCGTTATCTTATCAAGCATATCGTTGTTAGGAGAGATAATGTCAATAAAGTACTTGATAATGCAAATATTATAGTATACCCTTTGCTTGTTTGGAGGAATACTAATCCATGGACGTGTCATCTGCTTCATATCGTTGGGAATAATTTTGTTTACTTTATTCCAAACACGTGCATGATGACAGCACGCATTACGAGTGAGCGCAAGTACAGAAAGCCATGATTCGAATACTGGAGCGTGTAAGAAGAACCGTTTTGCTATTTGTTTCTTTAGCGTCTTGTTCTCTCAGCAAAGGATACATATATGCTGATAGCCCCTATAATAGCCTATGTTTTCTATATAGTGTTGTGCTTTAATGCTGTCATTAATTATAAAACCGCGTGTTTCTAAAAGAGATGCAAGTTCTTTAGGGCTTTTGTATTCCTTACTAAAGTTTATTTTTTTTCATGGATTATGTAATATTTAAAAAATAACTTATTCAATTTTTATATTGTTAAAGTAATGTTTTCTTGCGCATTTTTTATCTCATCTTGTTGGCTATATTGTGGCTATTCATCAGTCACGATGCTCGCATCGACCCCCTCCGCTTTCGC
>CAKQDQ010000040.1 GCA_934229335.1 uncultured Prevotella sp. | reverse complement strand
CAATATACGTAGTACTTCTAACCCACGAGGTAATACGATGCCTGCAAAATATTATTCTGTCAGCACTGGTAATAAGTTCTATAATAAGGTGTCAGGCAATGGCTATTTGGAGTTAACTCCATCAGGTACGAGTCCTACGTCAAACTCACTCTTTGATATATATAATGTATTGTCAAATGTACCATATGATGTTTATGTCGTAATGGCACCAGCAGAGGCAGGAGATACCTTAGCGAGCCAGGCAGAACGTCTGCCAACAGTATTCCGTGCCTCATTGCAGTGCAACGGTCCTGACGGTAACGCATATTATATGTTGAATACAGGTGAATTCTCAACCAAGTATCCAGTATATAAGAGTGCAGCATCAAAGACAAATCCAAACACTCCAAACACAGCTTGTTGGGTAAACGGCCTTTCTCAGAAGGACGGTGTTAGTGTTGATTCAGTGTATGTGGGACGTTTTACATTCCCAACATGTTCATATGATTTGGCTGATGCTCAGGTTAAAATGTTGATAGACGGTCGTACCTCTTCATCACAGGTGAAGAATGGAACGCATACAAAGACGCTCCGTATTGACTGTATAATTTTCAAGCCTGTATTCGATCTCATAGAACAGGAATAACCTTATTCTAACAACTTAAAAATACTTATATATGAAACGACATATATTAACAGGATTGGCGTTGCTTATGGCATTCCCACTCTATGTTTCAGCACAGGAGGAGCAGGAAGAGGAGCAGGCGAGTGCACCTCGTAAGGTTGTCAAAAAGCAAACCAAGAAATATGAAACCCGAAAGGTAACAGGTCAGGTAGTCGATGCGGCAACAGGTCAACCTGTAAGCGGTGCTATTGTAAAGGCAGAAGGTGTAAACGGGTTTAGTGCTTTGACGAACGATGAGGGTAAGTATAATATGCAGATTCCGGTGTTTACCTCTTCACTCTATGTTACTTCTCCTGACTATAATGCAGTCTCTTTAGGCTTGACAAAGGGAGAGGCACAGAAATCTGTACGCCTTTATAGCACGGTGTTTGGAGCTGATTACACAGACGATGTAAACATCACTGCAGACAAGTCTGCTAATGATTTCCATTATAGTAGTGCAGCAAACATAAAAGAAGAACTTCAAAAGCAGCTGGGAGCTTACGCGCACACCGTAACACGTAACGGTACGCCAGGCGTTGGTGCGGTAACATTCATGCAGGGCTTAAACTCTATCAACGTTAATGCACAGCCATTGGTAGTAATTGACGGTGTGATTGTAGACCAGCAATATGACAACACCATGTTGCACGATGGTTTCTATAATGATATTCTGTCATCAATAAACACAGCCGACATAGCAGACGTAAAGGTACTGCGTAATGGTACTGCGCTCTATGGCGCACGTGGCGCAAATGGTGTCATCCAGATAACAACCCGTCGCTCTCAGAGTATGGCAACACGAATCACTGCCAGTGTATCTGCTGGAGTATCATTCGAGCCTAAGTATTACAACATGATGGGTGCGGAGCAGTATCGTGGATATGCTTCAGAGTTACTGAAAGGCACAGGAACCGACATAACGTCTTTCAAGTTCCTAAATACTGATCCTACATACTATTATTACAATCAGTATCATAACAATACAGACTGGAAAAACCTCATCTATCGTTCTGCAATGATACAAAACTATGGTATCAATGTAGAAGGAGGTGATGAGATAGCAAAGTACAACCTTTCCGTAGGTTATACCTCTCAGCAAAGCACATTAGAGTATAACGATATGGATCGTCTTAACGTTCGTTTCAATACCGATATTGTTTTGACAAACAAGTTTGATGTTCGTTTCGATGCTTCATTCAGTAACACTACACGTAACATTCGTGATGACGGCGCACCAGCAGGTTATAACGAAGGCACCCCAACAGCCCCTTCTTTCCTTGCGTATGTTAAATCACCGTTCCTCAGCCCTTATTCATACGGTAATGGCAGACTCAGTGACACGACCTTCGATACAGAAGATGAGTCATACCTTGACGAAGCACTTGCTTCGAAGAGTGGTTACAACTATCAGTTAGGTAACCCTGCCGCACTTAATGAGTATGCGGATGCTGAGAACAAGAACCGCTTTGAAAACTCATTGCTTAACATCTCAGTAACACCGAAGTATAGCTTTAGGGATAATCTCGTACTTAGTGAACACTTCAGCTACAACCTTGTAAATACAAACGAGAAATACTACCTTCCAATAAAGGGTATTCCTTCATACTATGTGGAGAGCGTTTCTGCAACACGTCAGAACGAGGTTAGCTCACTTGCTTCAAAGCAGAACTCAGTACAGAGTGATACTCGTTTGAGTTGGAATGAGCGTTATAATGCACATGATGTCTCAGTATTTGGTGGTGCTCGTCTCAACTTTGATACCTTCAGCCACAGCTCCCAGTTAGGTTATAACACTGGTAGTGATAAGACCCCATTCATGAGCACTTCACTCCTCAATGCTATGGGTACAGGTTATGAGCGTTCATGGCGTACCCTTGATTGGTATGTACAGGGTAACTATAACTACCTCGGTCGTTATTATGCTCAGATAAACCTCACAGCGACAGGCTCTTCACGTTTTGGTAAAGATGCAGACGGAGGTGTCAAGGCTTTTGGTACGCGTTGGGGCATTTTCCCATCAATACAAGGTTCATGGGTAATGACCAATGAACCATGGCTTGCCAATGTTAAGGGACTCGATTACCTCAAGCTCACTGCAGGTTATGACATCAGCGGTAACGACAACATCGACATCAACGCAGCTCAGAGCTATTTTGCAGCTTCCCTTTACCTTAACACCATCTCAGGTCTCTCATTCTCAGGTATTGGTAATACTAAAATCAAGTGGGAGACAACCAAGCGTTTTAATGCAGGTGTAGAAGCTCGTTTCTTTGATAACCGTCTGTCTTTCGGACTCAACTTCTTCAGAAGCACGACCTCCGACCTGCTGTCACTTCAGCCCCTTGGTTTCCTTTCAGGTTTGAAAACCAACTGGGCTAACACTGGTAAGATGACCAACACAGGAATGGATATGACCTTAGCAGGTAAGGTTATAAACAACAAGGACTTCACATGGTCTGTAGGAGCGAGCCTTGGTACATATAAGAACAGAGTAAAGGAATTGCCTAATGACAATGCTTCTATCTTAGCCAACTACTATGGTGCAAATATTCTCACTCAGGTAGGTAGTGCAGCCAATGTCTTTTATGGATATAAGACAAATGGTGTATTTGCTACAACAGAGCAGGCTAACGAGGCAGGACTTTATGAACTTGATGAAAACGGTGTAACCCACAATCAGTTTGGAGCTGGTGATGTCATCTTCCAGGATATGGATGGTAACAAGGAAATCAATGAGAACGACATGGTCGTAATCGGTGATCCTAACCCAGATATCTATGGTAACATCTTTACAACGGTAACATACAAGCGTTTCAAACTTGACATGAACTTCAACTACAGCGTAGGCAATGATGTATACAACTATATGCGTCAGCAGTTGGAGAGCGGTAGTCGTTTCATGAATCAGACTACAGCTATGACACAGCGCTGGATGGTAGAGGGGCAGATAACAAACATGCCAAAGGCTACCTTCGATGATCCTATGGGTAATTCTCGCTTCAGTGACCGTTGGATAGAGGATGGTTCATATCTCCGTTTGAAGAGTGTAACACTCAGTTATAAGTTGCCAATGAACTCAACCTTCCTTCAGGGTCTTGAGTTCTGGATACAGGGTAACAATCTCTTCACCATTACCAAGTATCTTGGTACAGATCCAGAGTTCTCAAGCACATCGTCTGTCATTGGTCAGGGTGTAGACCTTGGTCGTCTTGGCCAGAGCCGTAGCTTGATAGCTGGTGTAAAGATAAACCTCTAATCAACAAAACAAAAAAATAAGTATGAAACGTATATATATAATAGCAGTAGCGATATGCACGATGTTGTCGTTCTCCTCATGCTCAGATTTCTTCAATGAGGATTCCAACTACGTCATCAATGCGGACCAAGACCACCTTAACAACGCTACGGATACAATATATTCTGTTGTCGGCATCTTAAACAAGTTGCAAGCCATTGCAGACCGTACCATTCTTCTTGGTGAGGCTCGTGGCGACTTGGTTACTGTTACCGATGCTACAACATCAGACTTACGTGATGTAGCCAACTTTAATATCGGTGATGATAATCAATATAATGTGCCAAGCGATTACTATGCGATTATCAACAACTGTAACTACTTCATTGCCCGTGTAGATACGGCAATGAAGAACAATCGTAATGAAAATGTCTTCAAGAAGGAGTATGCGGCAGTCAAAGCCATTCGTGCGTGGACTTACCTTCAGTTAGCAATCAACTATGGCAAGGTTCCATTCGTAACAACCCCGATATTAACGAAGGAAGAATCAGAAAGAACATATCCTACAAAGGATATCCAAGGCATTTGTGATTACTTCCTCAACGAAGACGGTCTGCAGTCAATGGTAGATCAGGAGTATCCTAACTATGGTGACATCAAGAGTCTCCCGTCTACCTTATTCTTTGTACCAATGCGCTTAATTCTTGGTGATTTAAGTCTTTGGGGAGGTCGTTATCTCGATGCTGCAAAGTATTACTATGGTTACATCGACAACCGCAACGGTAATAACAGCTCCTATCCATTTAGTTCTTCTTATGGAACATTCTGGACCAGAGACAACTGGCTGAGTTATTCTTCGTCATGGAACCTTAGTGAGGTTAATACTCCTCAGGCAGAGGTGATAACCATAATACCTATGGACTCCATACCTTCAGAAGGATATTACAGTCAGTTACGTAACATTTTCAATACTACAGATGATAATGATAATAAGGTAAGCCTCGTACCGTCATCATCATTGAAGAAGATATCTGGAGAGCAGACATATACTTATTATGACAATGCTAATAATAAGTATCTCACAGCTCCAAAGAGTATGGCAGACGAAATTATGAAGGGTGATTTACGTCTCTTTACATATTGGAAAAAGAATGAGAACAGTGTAGATGCCAATGGAAATCGTTATACGAGCCAGACCATAAATAAGTATCGTACAAGAAACGTTCGTCTCTATCGTCGTTCTACAGTCTATCTTCGTCTTGCCGAAGCACTCAACGGAGCAGGTTATCCACGTTATGCGTACCATATCCTTCGTACAGGCGTTAACCGTGACATCGTTGCCGACAGTATCGGTTCTTTCATGTCACAGGAAGACTCAACAATGCTTGTAACAACCTTCCCATTCCCATCTGCTCGTTATGTGCTTTATAAGGCAAACAACGCATACTCTAATGCCAACACCTTCGGCATCCATTCTCGTGGTTGCGGATATTACGACTGGCTTGGTGATACCAACGTAGACCGTATGCCGTTCAATCCAGCATACGCAAGTGAAGATGGAAAGGACACCGAGGAGCAGATAAGATGGCAGCAGGAGCAGGTAGAAAAGATGCTGATAGATGAGGATGCACTTGAGCTTGCCTTTGAGGGTTATCGCTATTACGATCTCATGCGTATAGCATTGAAGAATAACGACCCTTCAATCCTTGCCGACAGAGTGGCATCTCGTACCGGAATTATGGATGCAGCCCTCAAGGCACGACTTGAAGATACCAACAACTGGTATATGAAGTGGAACGGTCAGATAGGAACGTTCTTAAAATAAGATAAGAAGTAAAGATTTGCTTATAAATTATCACTATATGTGGTATCCATAAGTAATTATTACAAATTAAAAGCATTGTCTGGCGGTTCGTTAGAATCTGCCAGGCAACTGTTTTTAGAAAAGTAACATCATATATATCTACAGATATGAATAAAACATTCATACTTGCAACTCTCTTTGTCCTCCCTCTCACATGGGAGAACAAAGGGAGTTTTTTGTTTGCCCAATCCTTGCCCCATTCCTCTCAGATGTTAAAAGGAGGAGCCAATAATGCCGTTCCTGTGCCTTTTTTGCAAAATGCAGACATCAGCCAGTACACCATACCAGAAGCTCCTATACTATGGGGAATGGATACAGCCTGGGATAGTGAGGATAATGTCACACGCGGAACAAACTATATAGGTTATGATGTCATGAACATTGGTCGAGTGTCATTTCAACCAAGCGACCTTGTAAGTGAGACGGGTGAGTTATCTACAGCCCAGCAAGCAGCCTTACAATCACGTCTTAACCATATAGCTATAAGTCGTGTTCGCAAAGTAATACTCAATTGTGATCATGAAGCACTCAATAAAACCAACTATTATGGCAAACCTACAGAGTGGTATAAAGTCATAAAAGCCTCAGTAAAATATATTCGTTCCAAAGGCTTCACCGTAGTAGCCATATCCCCCTTCAATGAACCAGACTATACCGCTTGGGGCGAAGGCACAATGAGTGATTTTCGCAACATAGCGAAGCTCATAAGTGAAGATGTGTATTTCAAGGGTATCCGCATTTCAGCAGGCAATACGTTAAACTGTGACAACGCTTTGATATGGTATAACTTCATGAAACCCTATGTAGCAGAAGGCAACACTCATCAGCTTGCAGGTAGCTTTGATAGCTATGCTTCTTTTTGGCAAAGAGTACGTTCCGATGGCAATTATGCCACAGCCGATGAACTGCATAATGTTGGTGAAGCATTCATAGGAGCCCATTACGGAATGCAGAGTGGTGTATGGTGGGGCTGGGACGGAGCAGCACGTGGTGAATACTGTAAAGCCGCCTACACAGGTAAAGAGATAGGCTACGCCGAGAATCGTTCAGCTTGGACAGCCGCAACAGTATATAAGCGTGCCGATGGTAGAACAGATGCCTTTATAGGCTCGTCAGAACGTCAAGCCAACACATCGTCATACGACTTCGTCTCTACTGACCGTCCTGTGTATTATGACGGCTATGGTCCTGTTTTTAGTTATACCATGACAATACCTGGAGGCACGGGCTATCAGGTGGGACAGACCAATGCGGAAAGAATGATACAGATAAATAGCGGAGAAGACGTGCCACTTGAGAACATCATGGGCGGAACATTCGCAATAATGAATGTCAACTCGTCAATGTGCCTCGGTTTCTATAACGGTGCCAAAGCCGACGGCCTCAACATCACACAGATGGCATACACCTCAAGCAGTGCTGCGACACATCAGCGTTGGACGGTAGAACCCGTTTCAAGCACCATAGGAGGAGACTACAGTTACTTTGTGCTGCGTAATGCTCGCAATACCGCACAGGTCATGGATGTTAAAGACTGGAGTACTTCAGAAGGCGGTGAGATAATAGGGTACAGCGGTACTATTGGAGCAAACGAACAGTGGTTTGCCGAATATGCAGGCAATGGCAACTGGTATCTGCGCTCACGTCACAGTGGGTTGTACCTTGAGATAAAGAACTCTTCCAAGTTAAAGAACGCCTATCTCCAGCAGGCCGTCTATACGGGAGCCGCCAATCAACAGTGGCGTTTCATACCGTACAATGCTAAGTTAGAGCAAGTCGCCCCAGCTACACCTACAGGGTTGACTGCAACAGTCAGCTCTGCTTCTGTGCGACTCCATTGGAAAGCAAATACGGAAAGTGATATGGCAGGCTATGTCATACTTCGTGCCCAAAGCGGTTCTGACCTTAGTGCACCGTCATCGTGGGACGTTATAGGACGTATGATAACAGGAACCACTTTTGTAGACAATATGGTTGAAAGCGGAACAGAGTATGTCTACAAGATAAAAGCTGTAGACAAGAGCCGCAACCAGTCAGAATCGTCAGCAACAATAATTGTAAAACTCCCATCAACCAATGGTACGAAAGCCCTTGTAGCCCGTTATCTCTTCGCAGAGAACACGGCAGATGCAACAGATAATATCAACGATGCAATAGCGGAGGGCGACGTAACCTATACAGCCAAGGCTGTAAATGACAAGGTTAATGCCGTTGCACTAAATGGAACGTCATACCTCATGTTGCCTCCCGTCGTAACCCATCATCGACAGATGACGGTAAGTATGTGGGCAAATATCCCAACCAACGGTAGTGCATGGCAGCGTCTTTTCGATTTCGGTAATGACACAGAGCATTATTTCTTCCTTACCGCCAACAATGGAAGCGAGATGCGTGTTGTTCTAAAGAATGGTGGAAGTGAGCAGATACTTTCCGCTGCCAAGCCAGAATCAGGTTGGCATCATTTCGCAGTGACACTCAGTGACGACGGCGTAACATTATATCAAGACGGTGAGGCAGTAGCAGCAAGTAGCGACATCACCATACGTCCTTCCGATTTTAAGCCCGTACGTAACTACATAGGTCGTAGTCAATATGCCGTCGACCCATTGTTAAAAGGCAGCGTAGGCGATGTCCGTATATATAATGCAGCTCTTAACGCAACAGAAGTCAAAGCCGTGATGAATGGAGAAGACCCGACAGCAGTGCGTCCAGTACTTCCGTTCACAAACAGAATGTCAAAGAATATATATAACCTTGCGGGACAGAAGTTAACCACAAAACAAATTTCAAAGGGAATATATATAGAAAACGGGCATAAAGTGATAAAGTAATAGATCAGTGAAGAAAAAGTTATGAAGAAAGAAATAATATCATGTATAGCCACAATGCTTGCAGTGCAAGCAATGGCACAAGCCCCAACCGTAACCACCGATTCCCGCTTTGCCCGTGGTGCGACAACCGCATATGGCAGAGCTACCTTTGTCAGTACGGGATCACCAATAAAGGAACGTGGATTCTGTTGGAGTGCCGATAGCAAGGAACCGACTATCAACGACAACAAGACTACAAAGACATTCAGTAACAACGGACTAATCTTCCGTATGGAGGGACTACAGCCAGCAACAAAATACTATGCTCGTGCATATGCCATCACCAGTGATGGAAGCGTAGGTTATGGCAATGTGATAAAGATAGTCACCATACCGATGGGAACTATTACCTGGCAATATGACAACGGAGCCGACGATGCTGCCAACGCACGCATCAACTCAGCTGTATCATCATGCGTAGAGTACTGGAACAATCACACAAGCATTAGTGGTCTGAACTTAAACGTACACTATGGAGCGAGTACTCCTACAGCCGATTGTTCTTATGGAGGCTGGATGCGAGTAGGTCCCAATAGCTCATATCAACGCACAGGAACCATCATGCACGAAGCCCTTCACGCTATAGGAGTAGGCACACATGATAGATGGAACGGCAGTAACACGCCACTACGCGGTGGTAGTGGAACAGGGCAGTGGTTAGGTGACCGTGCTACAAACCTTGTACGTTTCTGGGACAACAGCGCCACAAGCATTGTCAATGGCGACCAAACACACATCTGGCCATACGGCATTAACGGTGCACATGAAGACAACGGTACCGAACAGCTCTATACAATAACCAGTCTGTTGGCACAAGCAGTAGGTGAAGATGGACTCCCCGCCACAAGCACTATGGCATATGGCACACCTTACTACTCATTTGATCAAGAAGACACCCAGAAGTACTACATCAAGAGTGAGGACGAAAGCCACGGACTATATACCGCTTATTTGGTAGAAGACGCCAACCATTACCTAAAATGGAAGAAGATGACAGCAGCCGAGGCCGCTGCCAACGACGCTTCAGCATGGTATGTCACCTTTACGCCAGATAATCAATATTACCAGCTTCGTAATGCGGCTACAGGGGATTATATGACATATAGTTCAACAGGAGTAAACGGAATAAAAACCGTGCAGCGTACAGTGCCAACATCTTCAGAAAACTTCCACTTGATGCGTTCGCGTATAGATGTAAAGAGTGAAGCAGGTACAGTAGTGACAACGCAGCGAGGATATTGGATAATACATCCAGAAAACCAGTCCTTGACACCAGCTTGCTTAACGGCATATAGCAACAGCTCCGTAATGACACAGCAGCTCAACATTGCCGACAATATGCAGGCGCAGCGCTGGCTCATACTCACAGCCGATGAGGCAAAGGCACTCGACAACAGTGCAGCCATTGCCGCTAAGGACCAGTTTAATGTCAACAAAAAAATGGTAGAAGCATGGTTGCAAACCCCTCATAAGGAACTAACAACGGGAGCGGCTACTACCCTCAACGCTACCATTGCAGACCTTGATGCTAAATGCGCTGTCTCTACCACGCCATCAGAGATACAAGAATATGCAGAAGAACTGCTGACGGCTGGCAAGACATTCCTCGCAAATGTTATAATAGCCGACAAAGAAAAACCTTTTGATCTGACTTCAATGCTCGTTAACCCCTCTTTCGCAGATGGTAAGAACGGTTGGACATTAGGTTCAGGAGCAACCTGCAACAATGGCGAGATAGAGTTCTACCAGTCAACAGTAAACGCCACACAGGTGATAAAGAATATGCCAAAGGGCACATACGTCGTTAAGGTGCAGGGCTTCCAGCGTCCAGGCTCTTATACAGATGCCTACAATGCCTATCTCAAAGGCACTAACAATGTCAGTGTAAATCTATGGCTCAATCAAACAACATTGGGAAAGACTGCTATAAAGAACCTCATGGCGGAACGCAGTGCTACATCCTATAATTCTGGTGATAAGCAGATGACAGACGGAACCTATGTGCCTAACAATATGGCATCTGCCGCTGCACACTTTGCCAAGGGTGACTATGATAACGAGCTGACGGTTTACATACCAACCAATGGCGACCTTAGCGTCATACTGCGTGGCACAAACAGTAACAGTTCCTACTGGACCTGCTTCGATAACTTCCGTCTTTATTATCTTGGAGGAGCAACCTTAGAAGACATTACGGGAGTACAGACGGTAGTAGAACGTCAGAATACAGACTGTATGAATACCGTCTACACTATCGATGGTAAGGCTACAGGTAAAACTTTGCAGCAACTTCCTGCTGGTATATATATACAGAATACCAAGAAAATAGCAAAATACTAACCCAAACTAACCTTAAGTAAATGAAAAAGTCTTTTTTAACAGCGGCTATGCTGCTTGCCATGATGCCTGCAATGTCGCAGCGTGTCACAGACAAGATAGACCGTGGCGTGGTAGCCGTCCCCGCAAATAGCGGTGGCGGTAACCTTGTGTCGTGGCGTGTCTTCGGTGAGGAGTATTATGATGTCACTTACAATCTTTATTGTGATGGCACACTGTTGGCAAAGAATCTCTCCGTTTCCAACTACCACCACACTTCAGGAACCTCAATAAGCAAGTATCAGGTAGCAGCCGTAGTGCGTGGAGTAGAACAGGCAAAGAGTAATGCTGTTCAGCAGTGGGCAAACGGTTGCCTCACTATCCCCGTACAGCCTATAATAGGTCGTGACGGCACTGATGTTACATCACTTTATACCCTCAACGACGTCTCCATTGGCGACCTCGATGGTGACGGTGTGGTAGAGTTTATCGTCAAACGTCCTTGTGGCGTAGCCGCTGATGTAACACAGAAGAACGCCTTTCATGTACTTGATGCTTATGACCGTACAGGCAAGCGACTTTGGTGGATAGACCTCGGACCAAATATGCTGTCAGGAGCCGACGAACAGTGGGATTGCGTGTGCTACGACTGGGATATGGACGGCAAGGCAGAAGTATTACTCCGCATACAAGACAATGCCGTGATACATTATGCCGACGGTACTACACTGAACATAGGCGACATGAATGTCGACACCCGTTGGAGCGGCATGGAGTACACCTCTTCAGGTAATGAATATCTGCTGTATCTGGAAGGAGCTACGGGCAAGCCCTACCAGATAGGTGACTCCAGTCACCCCGACTATATGACCTATCCACTAACTCGTGGCAACGACTCCGACTGGGGAACAGGCATAATAGGCCATCGCTCTACGAAGCATTACTTCGGTGCGCCATATCTCGATGGACACAAGCCAAGTATCTTTCTCGGTCGTGGTGCATACACCAAGCATAAGATGATGGCACTCGACGTAGATCCAGCGACGCATAAACTCACCACGCGTTGGACGTGGGAGAACAGCGTGGATGGCTCACCATGGTTCGGACAGGGATACCATAACTTCGCCATTGGCGATGTAGACTGGGATGGCAGAGACGAAATCATCTTCGGCTCAATGGTTATCGACGATAATGGTAAGGGACTCTCAACCACAGGACTGGGGCATGGCGATGCACAGCATTGTTCCGACTTCGACCCATACCGTAAGTATGAGGAGCAGTTTGCGTGCAATGAGACATCGCCAGCCAATAACTACCGCAATGCGGTGACATCCCAACTATATTATCGTCAGGCAGGAGGAGGAGATGACGGTCGTTGTCTCATGGCGAACTTTACTAACGACTATCCTGGTTCCATAGGTAGAAGTGTAGGCTCAGGCTGGGTAAGCTCTACGTCAGATAAAATTATTACTGAGTTAGATGCCAACGCTTTCATCTCATGGGCAGACCTCAATCAGCGCATATATTGGGATGGTGACCTGCTCGACGAATACTTCGACAGTCCAGGAACAGAGGGCTATGGCGCAATATATAAGCCTGCAAGCAAGACAACAGCAGGTGCACGTTGGAACTTCCCCAGCTCTAAGTGTAACAACTGGTCAAAGAATAACCCTGGAGGTATAGCAGATATTTTTGGAGATTGGCGAGAAGAACTCATCATGAGAAGTGGTGATAATAAGTCAATCCTTGTCTATTCTACTGGTATACCTACACAACATCGTCTGCCTACACTGTGGAGCGACCATCAGTATCGCAATGCTATGGTGTGGCAGTCCATGGGATATAACCAGCCACCTCACAAGTCTTATTTCATAGGCGAAATGGAAGGCATCACACAAGCACCACCACCGCTTACCATGACAGGACGTAAAGAGGTAGCCAATGGGGGCACAATATCAACCACCGACGACCACCTTATAGTATGTGAGAACAACGACACCGAGATAAAGATAGCTTCAGGTGCCAGTCCTTACATGGTGACATTCAATGTGCCGTCGTGGGTTCAGGGTACGGCAGAGAGCAATACCACGGTGAAGAACACCACGATAAACTACACGGATTATACGTGTAACGTTACAGGCGGACCGCTGACAGGTGCCACACGTGTAGTGAAACAAGGCGATGGTGTGCTCAACCTACCTAAGGTAGATATGACGTATACCGGTGAGACAAATATCTGGGCAGGAACACTTAACTTCGATGGTACGCTGAAGAATTCACCACTGTGGCTCAACCGCTTTGCAGAGCTGAACTCAGACGGTGGAGTCTTCAAAAGCCTGAAGGCAGACTACGGTTCGGTGATACGTCCAGGAGGAGCAGACAAGACAGGTTCTATTGAAGTGTTGAATACATTAACCCTCGGCTTTGGTAGCCGCTTAGTACTTGACATCAATGGCAGCAAGATAGACAACGTAAGCTGTAAACAACTCGCTGTAGAGACAAAAGATTGGCAGTATGGACCAAAGTACCTAATGCCTGTAGTAGAACTGGCTGGTAATGTAACCGCAGGAAAATATCGTATCGGTGGGGTGCAGTCAGTGTTAGGCAATCTCTCCGATATAAAGATAGAGGGACAGGGCGACTACAAAGCCTCACTGAAGTTAGAAGACAATACACTCTACCTCATTCTTAGTGATATTCGCGAAGCGTCAGAGATAGAGTGGAGTGGTGCCGAGAGCGGAGTCTGGGACTATGCCAATACCGCAAACTTCTATCTCACGGGCGATGCTGCCAAGACACCTGACGTCTTCGTGGCGAAAGACATCGTCAACTTCACCGATGAGGCAGCAGTGAAAAACGTAACAATAAGTGGTGAGATGGACGTAGACACTATGCGTGTACGCAACACTGCGGCTTATACCTTCACTGGTATGGGTATCATCAAGAGTGGTGCCTTTGTAAAAGAAGGCAACGGAACGGTGACAATGAGCAACGATAACACCTATAAAGGTGGCAATTATCTTCGTGGCGGTACGGTAAAAGTAAAGACCCTCGCCAGTGGTACACAGGCATACGGTGGTTTAGGAGGCGTGACGATTTCTCCCAAAAACTTTACAATGGAGAATGGTGCAACATTGCATATTACAGCATCGACGCAAAATGCCTCACCGATAATGTTTATTGGCGACCAAGGAGGCAAACTGCTCACAGAGGGTTCTATGACGCAACAGAAGCTTCTCATTGGTACACTCCTCACGAAACAAGGAGGTGGTTCGCTGATAAT
Organism: uncultured Prevotella sp.; assembly: GCA_934229335.1. Lineage (GTDB taxonomy): Bacteria > Bacteroidota > Bacteroidia > Bacteroidales > Bacteroidaceae > Prevotella. The sequence continues at coordinate 3,325 of CAKQDQ010000040.1, read as the reverse complement.
GGAGCAGAACAATCCATATCTTAAAGAACTTGTGATAGTATCAGGTAGCGTGGCTGCACAGGTAACACCTGCACAATCTGTTGAGATGCAGGGCGGAACACTCTCCGTAGCCTCAGGTTCTACCTGTCCTGTAACGATAGCAGCTGGCAAGAATGCCGTGTTGCAGTATAACGATGGCAGAGGTTCTTACGGCAATGCATTACTTGGCAGTGGTACCGTCACAGTCAACTACCCACTCGTTTCGGGTTCAGGGTGGTATGCAACACGTGCTACCCTCTATGGCGACTGGTCAGCATTTGAAGGAACAGTAAAGCCTTCTGTGGTATCGGCAGACGGCAGATTCTGTATTAACAGCACAGCTGGTATGCCTAAGGGAACCCTCAATCTTTCTACAGGCGTCACCGTACAGACAGCTGGTCTGACCTATGCCGTAGGTCAGGTGACAGGTGCTGGTAACCTCGGTGGTACGTGTTCTTATAATAACAATGGTGCTGCATCATGGTGTACGTGGAACGTAGGTAATGAAACCGACTTCACCTTCGAGGGTAAAGTTACCGCCAACAGTAACTTTAATAAGGTAGGTACTGGCGTGATGACCGTAAAAGGCGCATGGGACAATACAGGTACAGTAAAGGTAAACAGTGGTAGCCTAAAGGTGTTCGGTTCAGCCGCGTCATTAGGTACTGGGGCTTTGACTGTACAGGAAAATGCCTCTTTGACAGGAACCATGACAGGTTCCGCTACAATAAAGAACACTTCCGTAACCATAAACGGCACATTGCAGCCAGGCAGTACAGCAACAGCCATCTCTGGAACATTGGCGTTCAATAACCAAGATGTAACAATAGGAGAGACAGGAACGCTGCGTTTCGGTATAAGAAGGTCTTCTACCAAGGAAGCTCCTCTGTCAGCCGTTGCGGTAAGTGGTACCACCATCAAGAATGTCAACAAACTTACGGTGAATGGAACGATATCACTCTATTTCAGATACGCTACTGGCACAGCACCAGCGGTAGGCGATACCATCATACTGTGGCGTGATGTCAAGAGCTTCTCTGGAACACCAGTGATACAGTGCGACGACATGAACATCAAGTTTGACACATCTAAGCTCAGCGAAGGTAAGCTCGTGATAACCGACATATCAACAGGTGTAACGTCAATACCACAAGATGAGCCTGTAGCGGTGACCGTCTACACACAGGCTGGCGTACCAGTACAGACTTTCAACAGCACACCGCGTAAGGTAAATGCTGACATGAAAGCGGCAGGAGTACCAGCAGGAATCTACCTTGTAAGAATGGTGTCACGCGAGGGCATTGTAACAGAGAAGAAGGCAGTGAAGAGATAATACTAATCACAAAGGCGAGTTTCCGACAGAAGCTCGCCTTTGGTGGATTCTTTGTTATATAGACATTTTTTGAGAATCTGTCAAAAAATAAGTGTTGTTATTATTTCAAACGTATACGAAATAGAATATCCTATAAAAATAACTACATAATGAAAAGAAAAAAAGTTTTAAGCGTTGCTACCGCATTGCTGTTGTCGTTGTCCGCCATGGGCAACACCACCACAACGTCGGGACAGGTGACAGGCTCTGTGACATTGAGTGATGACGTTGACTTTGTCATCACTGCCGCTGCGCCGTTTGCCGATGCCGGCAAGGTAAACATTACCAATACCGATCATGCAGTATTGATAATAAAGAATGTTCGTCCGAGTGTAGTCATCAGCAACTGGCTCAGAAACCATGTGTTCATCAATGGAGCACAGGCAGTAAATAAAGTAAACTGTCAGGTGAAGATGTATGCTCAGGGAGCTATCATCATGCCATACGCAAGCAATATCAAACCTCTCACCGTATATTCAGAGAAGAATTTTGGCGGAACGGCAGTCAATGACTTCGGTCTTGAGAATGATGGCGGCTACATGAACACCCTTACAGACGCCAAACTCAATAACAAAATACGCAGCTTTAAGCTTAAAAGAGGATACATGGTGACATTCTCTACCCGTGCCAGTGGTAGAGGTTATAGCCGCTGTTTCATAGCCGACAAGGAAGACCTTGAGATATCTGCTCTTCCTGTTGTGCTCGACCAGCGCATTACTTCATATCGTGTCTTCCGTTGGAACGATGCTCAGAAGAAAGGTCTTGCCAGTGATACGCGTGAGGTGGAGAATGGGCTTATTAACTCATCATGGTGTTATGATTGGGGTACAGGCGTTGACCGTCTGCCTGATGTAGAGTGTGTCCCAAACCATATCTATGAGGATTGGCCGTCATCATCAGCTTGCGGTAAGGTAACTTACGCTTGTCACATGAAGACAAATAATGAACCAGGCAACAAATCTGACGACCATCCGCAGACGGTAGAGACCGTCCTCGGCAACTGGGAGAACCTTATGCGCACAGGTATGCGCCTTTGTTCTGAAAGCTCACACGATGGTAGTCTTAATCACTTACAAGCGTTTATCGACTCTATCGACGCACGTGGTTGGCGTTGCGACATTGTAGACCTGCACTGCTATTGGCCCAGTGGCAACTTCAACAACTGGAAGTATTGGTATGATCGCTTTGGTGGTCGTCCAATATGGATTTCAGAATGGGTGTGGGGAGCATCGTGGAACAACAACGGTATCTTCGCTACCGACCGCACATACTCTGAAGCTAACCAGCAGAAGAACGCCAATGAGCTGAAGAAAATAATACCTTGGCTCAACGCCTCGCCATACGTGGAGCGTTACGCTTACTGGAATAGTGAGGCAGACTGTTCTAAGATAATAAAGGATGGTGCATTGTCTATTGCAGGACAGTACTATGCAAGCGTAGAGACAGGTATAGGTTACGACCGTACATACGAGAAGGTACCTAACCTGCCACGTCAATATAACCCGTCAACTCTTAGCGTTGACTACGACAAAGAGACGCAGAACGTAACGTTAGCATGGAGTGACGAGAATGGTGAATACAACCAGTCAATGGAAGTACAGTGTAAGTCTCTTGGTACTTCTGTATGGAAAACGGTACAGGTAATGGAGCAAAAGGAAGATCCATCAAACTATACCGTGACGCTTGCTGGTATGGACGGTAACAAATACCGCATACGCATTGTAGACCTTACAGGAAAAGAACGTCTCAGCAATGAGGCTACTGCGGTCAATAGCTCCTTGGAGTTTGGCGATGCCGTAACGGTAGTTACTGACGGTGAGCCTACCACAAAGTATCTCGGTGGTAACATTCTCGTAAACGGTTCATTTGACCTCGGCACTACAGACTGGGAAAATGGTGCTGGACAACCACTCGCTGCACCATACTATCAGGTAG
>CAKQDQ010000039.1 GCA_934229335.1 uncultured Prevotella sp. | reverse complement strand
AAGAGTTTAACAGCTTCTGCTTCTTTCATGCCCATGAAGAGGGTGTCGATGTTTTCCTTAATGGCTCCTTCTTGTAAAAGTGCAGCAAATGTTTTGGCTGATTCTTTTAGCATCTCTACATCTGTTACTGACTCTATTGCCTTGTTTTCTTCTTCAAACTCTGGCTTGTCGATTATCTTTGGATAGCCTACGATGATACGGCTTGGATAGAGGTTGTCGTAAAGGGCTTTGCTCTCACGGAGGAATTCTGGTGAGAAGAGAAGGTTAAACTTCTTCACTCCTTTCTGAGCATACTTCAAGTATAGATTGCGAGTGTAGCCAACTGGGATGGTTGACTTGATAACCATTACTGCATCTGGATTTACCTCCAACACCAAGTCTATGACTTCTTCTACGTGCGAGGTGTCAAAGTAGTTCTTAACGGGGTCGTAGTTGGTGGGTGCAGCGATAACCACGAAGTCGGCATCTGCATAGGAGGATTTACCATCAAGGGTTGCGGTGAGGTTCAGAGGTTTCTCTGCCAAATACTTTTCGATATATTCATCCTGTATAGGTGAAATCTTATTGTTAAGCTTTTCCACCTTTTCGGGAATTACATCTACTGCCGCTACATGATGATGTTGCGCCAAGAGTGTCGCTATACTCAGTCCCACGTAGCCTGTGCCTGCTACTGCTACCTTAATGTCTTTGAAATCACGCATAATTATTATTGATTTTGTATTTTCTTGTTATATTATCTTGCTTACACTCACAGTTTCTATCGCTCGTTGATAGATGCAGTTTGCCATATTCAGGGTTGGAACAACAGACAGATTGCATCGTATGGCAATGTGCTTTAAGGCTCTTGCTATATTTTCACGAACTCTACTTATTTCGCGGCTTTTCATGTTTCTGTTGTCTGACTTGATGAAAGGAAATAGATACTCTGTGTCTGACGGATAGCGGTCGGCTATTTCCTGCATTGCAGCATCCCATTGTATAGTGATTTTAGGAGGAATAAGTATTTGTGATGTATAAGTAAGTTTTCCCTCCTTGATGTCGCTTTTCTTAATATGTGCCAAATCGGTAAAGCCGATACCTCGGCAGTAGATGCTGAAGAAGAACATATCACGCGCAAATGTCTGCGCCTTTGAATTGGATAGGTCTACATAACGCAATCGGTGCAATTCGTCGACAGTCAGTAGTTTACGTTCTGTCTTTTTAGGAACGATTAGTTTTACGCCTTCTAATAATTGTTTTTTAGGTACTATACCATTTTTTGCAGCTTCTTTGTACATTGCGTTAATCTGGCACAAATATAGGCGAGCTGTTGTTTCCTTACGTCCATTGGCTACAAACCATTCTTTGAACTGTGTCATGACATCTGACGATAGTTCGCTGAGCAACATCTTCTCTGTGCCTAAGAACTTAGAGAAGCTTGCGAGTGCCGCACCACGGTTATGGGCAACAGTACGATTTCCTTTTTCGTTGTCTCGCGCTATTATCCCACGAGAGTATGTAATGAAATCTGTTTCCATAGTAAGAGTATAAGAGAGTAGAATGGTGTGTGTTATTCGGCTATCTCAAAATCCTCATTATGCACATTGTTGATAGCTACAGCATAGCCCCCAAAGTCCATAACGAGCTGTCGGTTCTTCAATATACGCACTACGTAGCCTTCTTGTCCAGCCATAACGCCTGTTAACACACGTAGCCTTACGTGGTCTTTAGCAAATTTCACGAAAGGGTCTCGCAAGAAAGTAACACGTTGTGGTTCAGTCTTCATCACCTGCATGAATGGTCTCATCACACTGTCTTTAATGGAAGCTGGTTCTCCTGTCATACAATTTTTGACAAGATGGTATCGAGGAAAATTCTTCTGGAGAAAGTCCTTCAACATTTCTGTTTCTCCCTGCAAAAACACAAGACCGCTAATAGTAGGTTTCTCTTCTTTTATAATGCCTTTACCATTTGGTTTACTTTTATAACTGATAGTACGATGAATAAAACATTTAGGTTTGAAGTCTCCGTTTAACTTGGCTGTTTCGAGTGTTTTTTCAAACTTTTCTGCTGCAAAGTGTTGTATAAAGATATATCCCCAGGGTGTTTCTCCTTCTTCGCTATTAGATATTCCTTCTACTCTTCGAGCCGATTTTTCATCAGTCCGAATAACGTGGATGCCCTTTGGTAAATGCTTGCTATTATACTCATCATTTACGTCGGCTGCAGAAGAAGGAAGTGAGCATACCTGCGTCATTTTCTTTTCTACTTTATGTCACTGTTGGCTGTCATCACTTGGGAAGATAATGCCACTTTCGCAATAACATTGTTCATAAATTTATACTGTGTATCTATCAGTTATTATGCCTATATTCTGAGTGTAATATATGTAAACATGTATCAATCATTGAACATCAAGGAGTTTTCGTGACGAAAATGTCTGATTTGTTAAACATTTCCGCACAATTTTGCTGCAAACCGAAAGTTTTTCGTGGGAAGATGATAATAAATGCAAGAAAAACAGTAACTTTGCAGCGAAAGCCATATATTACACTCAGAATATACGTAAATTTGCTAAACATTTCTGCCCAAGTTATTCCCGCCTTTTATGTATATTTCTGCTATTTTCCTCTACTTATTCTTCGCATTATTTTGCGGTTTGCTTCATTTACTCTCGATTTATCTATTGATGCCAAATATGTTTGCGTAGTTTTGATGGAGTGGTGTCCCATACCTTCACTAATGATGGAAATGGAATAGTTCATGTCTTGTGCTATGCTTGCCCATGAATGGCGAGCCACATAGAGGGTTAAGGGCATCTTCAGTCCTATCATGTCGCCTATTTTCTTTAATGCTCGGTTCACTTTTTCTTGCATACGTAGATACTGCTTGTATTCTGTTCCATCTGCTTTCAGAATGATAGGCAACATATACGGTGTACTTTCTGCTTGGTGCGCATACCGCTCCACAATCTCTCTCTGCTCCCGTTCCCATTGCACCGCAAGCGGTTGGTTTGTCTTCTTGCGACAATATCTCACCACCCCATGCTTCAAGGATGTTTTTTTTAGATAGGCAATGTCCACAAACGGCATCCCGCGCATATAAAAGCTAAACATGAAGATGTCTCGTGCAAACGCCAATGTTGTCCCCTGTGGCAGTTGCATTTTTTGTATACTGCGGATGTGTGTCTCTGATATGGCTCGCTTAGTGGTCTTAACATATGAAAGTCGCACCCGGCAGAACAAGCTTTTGTTTTCTTGTAGTAGTCCTTCATCTACAGCTTTATATAATAAGGTATTGAGTGTGCGTAGGTAAAACCTTATACTATTTGTTTTCAAGCCTCTATGTAGAAGCCATGCCTCATATTCTTCTATCATGTCAGGAGAAAGTTCTTCAAATGGCAAATCTACATTCTCCCGAAATTCCTTGAACCTACGATAGGCACTGGTATAAGTCATGGACGTGCCTTGTCGCAGCATCAGCTTCTGTCTCGCTATTTGTTCCTGCAAGAAGGTAAAGACGGTCTTGCATGGTGTTATGTGCTTGAAGGCATCACACAGTTCGTCAAGCGAGAAGTCGTTATCAGCATTTTCTATTTTGCGGATAATCTCTTTACGTTGTTTCTGTTCCTGGTCTATTACAATCTGCATCTGTTGCAGTTGACTTTTTCTTTTACCATCGAGCGGTATTATCAATCTCTCTGTCTTCTCATTCCATTCCTGCGGAAATACATGATATTCAGTACTTATCCACTTCACATTTCTTTTGTGTATCACCTGATAATATAGTGTACCTTCTGTTTCTGGTACCGATGATGGACGAAATTTTAATTTCATTGTAGCCATAAGTAAGTATTCTTTTTACATATTATAAAGTTGGTAATCAAAATATTTTTTCCCTACACGGTTGCATCATTTTCCATGAAATGGCAAGTGTTTGGCGAACAACGGTAACAGACAATGTAATAGATTTTATAATTACGACAACGGTGCCCAAACCGCACTGCGATTTGGGCACCGTTGTCGTAATACCGATTAAGGATGGTTCTATAAATTACCACCATAAAGCAATAGGGCGTAACAAAAAGTATTTTTACTACTTTTGTTACGCCCTACTCCACTAAAGGTTTTGAAATCATTAAATGCTAAAGCCTATGCCACCAATGAATCCTACGTCCATCTTATCTGCACCACCAGAATAGCTAAAGGTCACGCCTAAGTGAGGTCTCACTTTGCCAACACGAAACGTTACTTGAGGTCTTAAAGATACACCAGCATAAAACTTCATGTCTTCTTTCTTGGTTTTACTACCTTCCTTATAACCTTGCCCAATGTAGCTACCTGAGAAACACAAGGATGTTGACACCATGATGTTATCTGTAACCGCATAACCGTAACTGGGACCCAAGTTAAAGAACATTCCTGCAAAGTCTGAATCTACCAGACCATAATTGGCACCCATAGTAAATTCTACGCCAAACCCTTTGTCATTAAGACGCTGATAACCTATGGAATACACACCGATGCCTGGCTCTTCAAAGCCTGCATTATACTCTACACCGGCATAATCTAATTCTTCTGGATTACCCTTTGCGTTAGCTCCTGTTAATGATAGAGCTATCATACACGCTGATAATAATACTTTCTTCATAAATATATTTCACATAATGGTTATTAACTACCTTTTTATGTAAAACGTATAGGGGAAGTAACCCTGCCCTTTTATTTTTTTTCTGATGGACAATAGCAAACGGTTTGCCATCAGCGTGACGTGACGAGAGAGACGATGAGTGAGCCTAACGCAAACGCTACACCGACAACGCATACTCCTGACCAACCATAATGCTCCCAACCAATGCCTGCACAGAGGGTGCCGATAGAGCCTCCTACGAAATAGGTTGTCATAAAGACGGTGTTGGCACGACTGGCGGCTTCGGGCACTTCCTGTATGCAACCGCTCTGATTGCTGAGCTGTTGACACTGCAGTCCTACGTCAACGAGGATTATAGCAACGATGAGCCCTACGTAACTGTCGTTCATCAACCAAGCTATAGCCCATGCTAATAGCTGTACTGCCACGCCTATTAGACTGAAACGTCTTACGCCCAACACGGGTACGAGTTTGCCCATGCCACTGGCTATCATGGCTCCTGCTATGCCACACACGCCAAGCAACCCGACCATATCGCTGCCAGCGCAGAATGGTGGCTGCGCAAGATGAAACGCCATACACGACCAGATGGCGAGCATGGAGCCAAAGCCCAGTGCCGCACGTATGGCATTGATGCGTATCTGGCTATGTGTTATGGCTATGTGTAATACGGAGCGTAACAGTGCGGAGTACGTGCCAGCGAAATTACGCGGTGTGTCGGGTAGCATACGTAGTGTTACAGCCATACTGCCAAGCATCACCAATGCCGCTATTAAGAACATGGCACGCCACCCTAACATCTCGCCTACTATACCACTGACAACGCGTGAGGCGAGTATGCCCGTGAGAAGTCCTGAGAGCACAATGCCCATGTTGCGGCTCTTGTTACGCGGTTCTGAGAACTGCCCTGCCATGGGGATAAACAACTGCGGTATGACGGAACTGGCACCAAGCAACAATGATGCTCCCCATATCACGTAGACGTTTGTCGCTACCGCTATAAGGGCGGTCATCAGTGCCGCTGTCAACATATTTACAATGATGATACGGCGTCGCGAGAAAAGGTCGCCCATGGGTATGATGAGACATAGTCCGAGCGCGTATCCTATCTGCGTGACTACGGTTATAAGGTTGGCGTTAGCGTGAGATACCCGCAGCTCACTGCTTATCAGTTCTAATAACGGCTGGTTATAATAACAATTGGCCACAGTGACTCCCGCCATTGTAGCCATCATCAGCAACATACCACGCGGTATGCCGCCATTCTCTTTTAGTAAATCAGTATTCAATATTATGTTATTTTGCTATATGCAGAAATCTCGTTATCTGCGACAACGGTGAATGATTCTGATTGTCTATATGCGCTTCTAATATTCTTGTGTTTGGCAACAGCGGAATGATGTCATAGTCTGCTATTGACGCTGGTATAAGACATGAGTTACCTTCTGGCATCTCTATGGTCTGCTGTTCGCCAGTATAGTTACGCAGTGAGATACGACAATGCCCCTTTATGCACATTGAGATGACGAAAGAGTCGTATTTGAGCAGGTTGCGATGAAACGCCTCCTTTATATCCATCACTCTTACATCGAAGAAGGGCGTATCGATAACTTGCGCTGCGCGTTCTGTGGTATCACCGTAGTGGGTGCGATAGTCTTTCTCTACATGATAGTCTATCGCCTCTGCCGCCAACTCGGTATGAAGCTGGCGTGGCTTACCGTCCAGTCCCGGACGATTATAATCGAATATACGGTATGTTACATCACTTGACTGCTGCACCTCTGCAAGCATTATGCCACCACAGATAGCGTGTATGCGACCTGCTGGGATATAGAATACATCGCCAGGGTGTACCTCATGGCGTGCCAAGACATCACATATCGTGCCATCTTCTACTCTCTTCTTATACTCATAAGGTGTTATCGTTTCCTTAAATCCTGCATAGAGACAGGCGCCAGGTTCTGCATCAATGATATACCACATCTCTGTCTTACCGAACTTTCCGTGTCGACGCATAGCGATGTCGTCGTTGGGATGCACCTGTATGCTTAGGTCCTTGCTGGCATCAATAAACTTTACTAACAGTGGTAGCTTGCCTCCATATTGCTTATACACGGCGTTACCCAATAGTGACGCCCCGTATTCGTCTACCACGCTTATCAGGTCTCTGCCTTGCAACGACCCATTCGCTACTGTGCAAGGACTGGACTCTACTGCTGATACTTCCCAACTCTCCCCTATGGGTGTGTCTAACGCTATACCGTCAGGTAATGCTGTTGTGGCAATACCTTTATATGGGATAAGGCGATTGCCACCCCACACTACCGTATGTAAATTAGGTTTGAAGAGTAAAGGATATATTTGCATAAAGATTATATATTAATGGTGCTTCTATAAATCTATCAACGTGACGATTAGTAATCGTATTCAAAATTATTTTTATAAATAAGTTAGGTTTATGTTCTTGTTTTATAAGGAATATTTTGAACACCTACTTACTATGACAGAGTCCTTCACAAGGCGTAAGTTATATTTTGTTTTTGCACCAGCTGTTGTGGTTTTTGAACCTGTTTTTAATGAAAACGTAGACATTCCGTCATCACAAAGATAGCGATAAGCGGTCTGGCCGTCATTTTTCAGCAATGCGGTAAGCGGTATACCGCCAGCCTTGGATATGTCATCATTCAATGACTTCAAATTATCGACAACCTCGGCACCTGGCAAAGAGGAATTACGATTATACTGACGTCGCAACGCCTGAGCTTCTTCTTTTGTCGGTATACGCCATCCTGAGATGTTTCCCTCACGATACATGGCTGCCGTTTGCCTTGCCAACTCTGCATTGGTAGAACTTAGCGACGATGGAACGTCGTTCCATTCATACAAGGAGACGTAGAGCACTACACTGTCTCCATCATCGTTTCTGGCAGACAATGCTACTACATGATTATCGGTGGGCAACAGCAGTGTTCCGTCAGCCAGACATTGTAACTGTAGCTGCGACTTATTCTCCTTTTTTACCTCTGTGTCATCGCCACCGTTATCCGTTGTCGTCTCTTGCTTTTTCTCTTCCTCAGCTGTTACCAAGTCGTCCAAATCAATCTTCTGGCACGCTGTAAGTCCATACAGCGTGCAGAAGATGATAAACGTTATTATGTTGCTTTGAAGCTTCAAGAGGTTCTTACAGATTAGCCTTTATCTTTTCTATCATTTCCTTATACTCATCATCTGTGAGATATACCTCACCTGGGTTCATACGGAATACTCCTGGATAGTCAGGACCGCCTTTATATTTTGGTACCAAATGGAAGTGGAGATGTGACAGTGTATCTGAATAAGCACCGTAGTTTATCTTCTCTGGATTAAAAGCTTTCTGCATGGCACGTGTAGTCTGAGCTACGTCAGCCATAAAGTCATTGCGCTGCTGATCGTTAAGCTCATTGAGGTCGTTGACATGACCGTCGTATGCCACGAGGCAACGACCGTGATATGTCTGCTCCTTAAAAAGGAAAACTCGAGATACACGCAGATGGGTTATCTCAATCATCAAGTTGTGTAATGTCTCGTTATTGGTACAATAGAGACACTCTTTTGGATCGCTGTACATTGTATAGTTCTTTTTATGTTAGTTAAGGTAACGCTGGGCACTGCATGCCCTACGCAAGTATGTCATTATTTGTCACACTATTTTGTCAAGTGCGTCTTTCATCTCCTGTAGCTGGTTTCTCACGTCTATCAGCTGTTCAAGGACTTTCGTGCTTTTGTCTACGCCGTCACGGTTGGAGCTGATGATTTTTCTTGCCGCCGCGAGCTTAAAGCCACGCACTTTCACAAGATTGTGTATATAGCGTAGCTCCTCTATATCCTTGTCCGTATACTGCCTTACGTTATTGGCGGTAGTACGCGGCTTCAGATATGGGAACTCCGTCTCCCAGTAGCGCAAGGTTGACTCTGTAAGTGAGAACATCTTTGCTACTTCCTTGATACTGTAATATGTCTTTAGATTTTTTTCAGTATTAAGTGCCATTGTCTTCAAGTTTTATTTGACTGCAAATATACTAAAAAGTTTTTATCCAGCAAAAGAAAAGGCATAAAAATGCCTCCCTTAGTTTTTATGGCTGGCCAAATGTTATGGTACGTTTACGATTACGGATGATGTTATTTCCTCGAATATAAAATGGTTTATAGGGACGATGTATCATAATTTCGAGGTTAAGTTCGTTCTACTAATCTCTGTCTTCATGGATATTTTCACTTGGGAGAGTTATTTGATTCTGGGATACAATATATTTCTCTAAATCATCTTGTTTGACAACACTTTTCTTACTTTTGTTTTTAAGAATAAAAGTACAAAAGAATGTTGCAGAACTATCTCATTGCAATCGTTATACGATACGATAGTTATCGCAAGATGATATGATAGTTATCGCACTACGATATGATAGCTTTCATAATGCTATTTGATAGTAGTAATAATGCCACTGAATGTTTCTATGTATACCCTCAAATAAAAAAACGTGAGTACAACTCACTATCACGCGGCGGTAGTGCCGCTGATAGTTTTTGCTGTACTCACGTTTTATTATGTTGATGTTAAGGTCTTGTCTTATGGCTTGCTATGTTTATTGAGCCTGCCTTAACTGTATATTAATATAGTCCAAATGCGCCAAGGAGCAGTATTGTCAGCAATACTGGGGCAACATAGCGCAGCATGATGATGTAAAGGGTCTTGCGGCGGAATGGATAACCGTTAAGTCGCATCTCTCCTATAAGCAGACGGGGCTTTACTATCCAACCGAACAGGATACAGGTGCATATTGATACTATAGGCATGAGGATATTGTTGCTCAGGTAATCGAAGATGTCGAGTATCTGACCTACTGCTCCATTTGGCAACTTAAACTCAAAGTACCAGTCGTTATAACCACGACATACTACAAGGGAGAGAAGCATACCGGTGCCTGCCATCCACATTACGGACTTCTTACGTGACCAATGGAACTTGTCCATTACGCTGACTGTTGTTGCCTCAAGGATTGACACGGCACTCGTTACTGCGGCACATAATACCACTACAAAGAACACAAGGCCGAGCACTTCTCCTGCCGCGCCCATAGAAGCGAAGACTTTTGGAAGGGCTACGAACATCAGTCCAGGACCTGCTGACATTCCCTCGGTGCCCATGAAGACATATACCGCTGGGATAATCATAAGTCCGGCAAGGAGAGCTACACACGTATCACAAATCTCTATGCGGTCTACTGCCTGTCCGAGGTTGACGTCCTTACGCATATATGAACCGTAGGCTACCATGATGCCCATTGCGATAGAGAGAGAATAGAACAGCTGTCCCATAGCGTCGAGCACCACCATAAGGAATTTGCGAAGTGTTATTCCATCGAAATTTGGTATGAAATATACTGCTGCACCGTCAAGTCCTGTACGCGTTACACCGTTGCTGTCGGTGTGGCTTATGGTGAGTGAATAGAGTGAGATTCCGATAATGAGTACCACGAGCAATGGCATCATGATGCGAGAATATTTCTCTATACCCTTCTCTACTCCTTTATATACTATATAGAAGCAGAAACCGGCAAAGATTATCATGAAGATAAATGGTGCCCACTCTGCAGTTATGAAGCCTGTAAAGTAATTGTCGTCTACCGCTTCATCGCCCTTCCATGTTGCATAAGTGGTGAGATACTTCAACACCCAACCACCGATGACGCAGTAATATGGGTAGATGATATAAGGGACTATGAAGGAGAAGAGTCCTAAAAATTTCCACTTCTTATGAAAGAAGCCGTAAGCTGTAAGAGGACCCTGCGCAGAACGACGCCCTATCGCTACCTCGGTGATAAGTAGGGTGAAGCCGAATGTTACGGTAAGAATGATGTAAACCAGCAGGAACAGACCACCACCGTCACGTGCTGCAAGGAATGGGAATCGCCAAATATTGCCTAAGCCTACGGCACTTCCTGCCGCGGCAAGTACGAATCCCAAGGAACCACTGAATGAATTTCGGTTCTTTTTCATTTTCTTTTCTTATTTAGTAATGTTAAAAAAATAACTTTATCTATTTTTATATTGTTAGAGTAATGTTGTCTAACGCATTTTTTATCTCATCTTGCTGGCTATTTTGTGGCTATTCATCAGTCACGATGCTCGCATCGCTCCATCTTCATATCCACAAAATATCTCAGCAATCTGAGGCATAAACTGCGTAAGTTATTTTTTCAACATTACTTATTTGATTATTTATTTCTTTATTCGAGATTATTAGGTGTTACTTCTTCTACTGACATTGCACTTTCTGACTGGGGCATACTGTCCGCATATTACCGTCGGACAACGACACTTCGTTATACGAGTTGCGACAATCTATACAGGTCTTCCTTGTCTCCTACTATCCATAGTATGTCACCTGTCTCAAACTCATAGGTTGGTGACACGGTGGAGAGGTTCTCGTAACCTTCTTCCATACCTACCAACATACAGTTGTAAGCATCGCGCAGCTTACTCGTGATGAGTGATTTGCCTGACAAAGCACCTCCCTCACGCACTACAAAACGACGTAGTTGCATCTCGTGTTGCTCTATGTTTACGTCCATTCCGTATTGTTCTTTCTGCAATACAGAATTAAGTTGCGTGAGCTGGTCGTCGTTACCTATCGCTCGAAGCTTGTCACCAGGGAACAGCATATCGCCTCCTGAGGGAATGTGGATATTACGTTTGCCTCGCTGTATGCTACTGATGTGTACGCCGAAACGTTTTGCAAGGTTCAGTTCCGCAAGTGTCTTGCCCGCCCACATAGAGTCTCGTGGCACCTCAACCTCTGATATGTGTATGTCTCTATCTAACAGATGCCCCTCAAACAACGGTCTACGCTTGCCTGAAGCACGTGCCGCTATGTCCTTAGAACGTAGGTTCTGAATAAACAATCGCTCCAGACGTATGCTGTTTCTCTTCATGCCTCGCGAATAGATTATCCCCGAGATGGAGGCTATCGCTATGCAGACTATCACGGCGTCAGAGTAATACAGCAACTGACTACAGATGTAGAAGATGAGTGCTATCGCCAATATCGCCCTTACGATGATGGTGAATACCAATGGTGCTCTATTATGCCTACTGCCCGTCCATAAGGCCTTAAACTCCTCGCTTTTGTTTTTCTTCATTACCATCGCACGCAAAAATGGCGCTACAAGCGACACTGTAACGAAGGCACAGAGCGGATTGGCAAGGAAAGAGGGCATGATACTCGTCAGAAACTCTCTGCCAAGGGTGAGCATTACCCACGATACCGCTATCGTAAGTACGGTATATATCAGCGTGTTTGTCGCCATCTGGGTCAGCAATGGCTTCCAGTTGTTACCTGAATGGTCTACATTGCTGGGGGCGATGTCTGATATCTTGTTGATACGCTGAATCCATACCTTGGGCAGATGCTTCTCTATCACATTATAGATGGGTACAGCTCCGCGTATCATGTATGGCGTAAGGAACGTTGTTATGACCGATACTGTTACTACTACAGGATACAGAAACCCTGACACCACGCCAAGCGACAAGCCTAAAGAGGCTATGATGAACGCAAACTCTCCTATCTGTGCCATTGAGAAGCTACAGCGCATGGCGGTCTTCAACGTCTGTCCTGCAAGCATAAAGCCGAAGGTTCCGAATATGCTCTGACCAAGCAGGATGCCTAATGTTATTACCACTATCGGTAACCATTGGCTTACTACTACCTGCACATCCACGAGCATGCCGACTGACACAAAGAAGATTGCGCCAAAGAGGTTCTTTACTGGCTCTATCAGTTTCTCTATATCACGCGCCTCTATGGTCTCTGCCAATATGCTACCCATAACGAAAGCACCAAAGGCGGGACTGAAACCTGCGAACGATGCGCACACTGCCATTCCACAACAGAAGGCAAGGGCTACGATTAGCATTACCTCATCGTTGATAAGCGGACGAACCTTGCGCAGGAACAACGGCACGAAGAAGAGACCTACAACGAACCACAGCACAAGAAAGAAGACTATACTGACGAGGCTTGACAACATTTGTCCTCCGTCACCAGAACCGCCTTTGGCTATGGTCGTAAGCATTACCATCATCACAACGGCAAGGACGTCTTCTAATATCAATACGCTCATGACGAGCGATGAGAACTGCTGTTGCCGCAAACCTAAGTCATCGAAGGCTTTATAGATAATGGTGGTGGAGGACATCGCTAACATTCCCGCAAGGAAAAGCCCATTCATCGGTGTCCAACCAAAGGCGGAGCCTATCGATATGCCTATCATCATCATGGAGAAGATGATGGTTAGCGTAGCGATAACAGGGGCTATGCCCATCTTTAGTATCTTCTTAAAAGAGAAGTCTAATCCCAACGCGAAGAGCAAAAACATCACTCCGATATCTGCCCACACCTTGATGTTACCGTTATCAACGACTGACATCGTAAAAGACAGATTCGGAGAGACAAGGAAGCCTGCCATGATATATCCTAATACCAATGGCTGCTTCAGCTTCTTAAAGACTAACGTCACTATTCCTGCTGTAACAAGAATCAACGCGAGGTCTTGTATCAGAGAGGGAATTTCGTGCATATAGCTTTCACTATGTTTACTATTACCGCAGTAGCTTTTTCCATTACCTGCACGGAGACGAACTCATGAGGACCATGGAAGTTCACAGCTCCAGTAAAAAGGTTCGGACAAGGCAGTCCGCGAAATGACAGTTGCGCCCCGTCTGTACCGCCTCTGATGGGTTGTACCTTAGGTTTCACACCTGCTTCAAGCATCGCAGACTTCGCTATGTCTACTATATAACGCACTGGCTGTATCTTCTCCAGCATATTATAATACTGGTCATGCAGCTGCACCTTGCACACTTTGGCACCATATTTCTCATTCAATCTCTCAGCGGCAATAGCCATTACAGCCTTGCGATGAACAAAGATGTCACGGTCATGGTCACGGATTATGTAGCTCAACTGCGCCTTTTCGCAGTTGCCTGTCATGGCTATCAGATGGTAAAAGCCTTCATATCCTTCGGTCATTTCGGGTATCTCATTTTGCGGAATCATTGAGGCATACTCAGCGGCAAGGCGTGCCGCATTGAACATCTTGCCCTTTGCATAACCAGGATGCACGCTTACACCTGTGAAGTTGACCACCGCTGACGCAGCGTTAAAGTTCTCATATTCCAACTCTCCCTCATCACCTCCGTCAATAGTGTACGCCCATTTGCAAGCAAGTCGGTCTACATCAATATGATGAGCACCCATACCTATCTCCTCATCAGGATTAAAGGCTATGCGCACCTCACCGTGCTCTATCTCTGGATGACCTTTAAGATAAGACATAGCATGCATTATCTCCGCTATTCCTGCTTTATCATCCGCACCGAGAAGGGTTGTACCATCTGTCACTATAAGGTCTTCGCCCACATGATTCAGCAGTTCTGGAAAACGAGACACTGCTGTCGTCACGTCTGAAGACAGCTTGATGTCACTACCATCATAACGCTCTATCACCCTTGCCTTAACGTTTTCGCCTGAGCAGTCTGGTGAGGTGTCATAATGACTTATGAAACCTATTGTCGGAATGTCCTTACTTGTATTTGCAGGCAGTGTGGCATAGAGACACCCTTTGTCGTCAAGCACAACATCACTCAGTCCCTCTGACTCCATTTCTTCTTTCAGAAACTTGGCGAATATCAACTGCTTTGCTGTGCTCGGCACCTCAGATGTCCCATCCGCTGACTGGGTATCGAACTGTGTATATCTTATAAACCTTTCTTGTATCGTCACGTCTTTTACCGTTAAGGGGTGGTTATTAAATTACTACCCACATAAGTTCTTCATGTTAACAGAGTGGAGATTTGTTGTATTCTGGTCTCTTTTCTGTTCAAAGCATAAGCTCCTTCTGTCGTTTATGCGCCACACGACATATTCTTTCACTTACACTTTGAACTCTAAAAAAGTCTTGAAATATAACAAAGCTAATTCATAGTCCCCACTTACATTACTTCTGGAGTAGAGTCAACTTGTTGCTCTCCTGCTCCGATAGCAGCTCTTACCTTAGCCTCTAACTCGTCGCAAAGCTCCTGATTGTCTCTCAACAGTGCCAACACGGCGTCACGACCTTGCGCTAACTTAGCGTCACCGTAAGAGAACCATGAACCACTCTTCTTCACGATGTTATGGTCTACTGCGAGGTCAAGTATCTCACCGACCTTAGAGATGCCTTGTCCGAACATGATATCGAACTCGCACTTGCGGAACGGTGGTGCCACTTTGTTCTTCACGATCTTCACCTTTGTTAGGTTGCCCAACACCTCATCACCGTCTTTTATGGCAGTAGACTTACGCACGTCTATACGTACTGACGCATAGAATTTCAAGGCATTACCACCCGTTGTCGTCTCGGGATTACCAAACATGACACCAATTTTCTCTCGCAACTGGTTGATAAAGATACACGTGGTCTTTGTCTTTGAAATGGTAGAAGTAAGCTTACGCAATGCCTGTGACATCAGTCGCGCCTGCAATCCCACCTTGTTGTCACCCATATCTCCTTCTATCTCCGCCTTTGGTGTCAACGCAGCGACAGAGTCAATGACTATTATGTCGACGGCAGCACTTGATATAAGCTGGTCTGCTATCTGCAAAGCCTGCTCACCATTGTCTGGTTGTGAGATGAAGAGATTATCTACATCAACCCCGAGGTTGGCTGCATAGAAACGGTCAAAGGCGTGCTCCGCGTCTATAAACGCAGCTATACCTCCCATTTTCTGTGCCTCAGCTATGGCGTGTATGGCAAGTGTTGTCTTACCTGACGACTCTGGTCCATATATCTCTATTATGCGTCCCTTTGGGTATCCACCCACTCCCAGCGCAATATCAAGTCCAAGTGAGCCTGTAGGTATAACCTCTACATTGTCAACTTTCTCGTCACCGAGTCTCATTATGGCTCCTTTGCCGAAGTCTTTGTCTATCTTTGATATTGCTGCTTGTAAGGCTTTCAGCTTCGCTTCCTTTTCGTCCATCCTGTTTTTCCTTTTACTTTATCAGTTTATTATTCCCATTACGTCTCACGACTCCTATTACAGTTCGAGGTCACTGTAGAACACCTCTACCCAAGGTAGGCCCTGAACGTTCAGCTGTTGCATGAAAGGATCTGGGTCAAAGTCCTCTACATTCCATACGCCTGGCTTACGCCATAGTCCCTTAAAGAACATCATAGCACCTATCATAGCTGGAACGCCTGTGGTATATGACACACCTTGCATTCCTGTCTCTTGGTAAGCGGCCTGGTGTTTACAGTTGTTGTAGACATAATATGTTTGTTCCTTACCGTCCTTTATGCCACGTATTCTGCATCCTATACTTGTTTCGCCATCGTAGTTCTCACCAAGGTCTTGTGGATTTGGTAACACTGCCTTCAGGAACTGCAGCGGAACGATTTTTACTTTGGCAGTATTGCCTGAGCCATCAGCGAGAGGTGCCTCGTATTCTATTTCATCTATGCGTGACATTCCGATATTCTGTATCACGTCAAGATAATTTAAGTACTGCTCTCCAAATGTCATCCAGAAGCGCGCTTGCTTTATAGTTGGATAGTTCTTTACGAGTGATTCCAGCTCTTCATGGTGCATAAGGTAGCTCTCGCGAGGTCCGATGTTAGGATATGTCAACGTCTTATGCACAGACAACGGCTCTGTCTCTATCCACTCCCCGTCCTTATAGTACAATCCCTTCTGTGTTATCTCACGGATATTTATCTCTGGATTAAAGTTGGTCGCGAAGGCTTTATGGTGGTTACCTGCATTACAATCAACAATATCAAGATACTGTATCTCGTCAAAATGATGTTTTGCGGCATACGCTGTGTACACTCCTGAGACGCCAGGATCAAAGCCACACCCCAAGATTGCGGTGAGTCCAGCTTCCTCAAAACGCTGTTTGTATGCCCATTGCCATGAATATTCGAAGTGCGCCTCGTCTTTTGGCTCGTAGTTTGCGGTATCAAGATAGTTTACGCCACACGCTAAACAAGCGTCCATTATGGTAAGGTCCTGATATGGCAAAGCGAGATTCACGCACAGCTCTGGCTTAAACTCATTGAAGAGTGCCTTTAATTGCTCTACATCATCAGCGTCTACCTGTGCCGTAGAGATATTTATAGGCTTCTTATATCCTTTCTGTCGTATTGCCGCTACAATAGCATCGCACTTCTCTTTACGGCGACTTGCTATCATAAAGTCTGTAAACACGTCAGCGTTTTGTGCTATTTTGTGCGCTGCCACGGTAGCAACACCGCCAGCACCAATCATTATGACTCTTGACATTTCTTTCTGTTTATTTCTTGATTTAACTATTTTTCCTTATTTTTCTATCCTTACCTTTTCGGTAACATTCTCTTGTTTCTTGACCGCCTTTTCCGCAACCTCGTTAGCTGTCATTGCGTTTTGCTTACGATGGAAGTGATACCCCACCCCATTCTGACGCAACACGAGCGAATCATTATCCATAAACATAAACTCAAGGGTATCCACGACATCTGGCTTCATTTTCTTTTTGTCCGTAGCCTTCATCACTCTCTGTCCTGAGATGAGCAACAGCTTGCCGTTACACATATACCACTGTTTATAGTTTTTTACCTCTGGATACTGTACTGGCGAGTCATCCTGCAACGTATTGCTACGCATTACGTAACCGACTGGCTGCGCAGCATGACCTCTCTTCAATGTGAATCCGTACTCTCTCGGTACAAAGAATGTTTCTTTTACAGAGTCTGGCATATTCGCCATCATACGTCTTTGCATACGTTTGCTCATGTGTTGTAGGTCTTTCATTACTGGCATAACGGGGTAAGTCCATGTTCCTTTCAGCTGATCAAGGTTTATCACGAACTGTGCTTCCGTGCTGTCCTCTCTGTTACGCATGATGCCTATCCAGTCACCTATTTCTGGTTTGCCGATAATTCTGCCGTTCTGCTTTGCGTCTATGCAGCTATACGT
>CAKQDQ010000038.1 GCA_934229335.1 uncultured Prevotella sp. | reverse complement strand
ATATTTACCTTGTACCCAGGGTGTTACCCTGGGCTATGCGCAGGTTGGGCTTACAGCCCGCACTTCGCCTCCAACTTTCTGTCATATATTTTTAGCGGACAGTAATATTTTTTTTGTACCCAGAGTGTTACCTTGGGCTATGCGCAGGTTGGGCTTACAGCCTGCACTTTGCCCCAACTTTCTGTCATATATTTTTAGCGGACAGTAATATTTTTTTTTGTACCCAGAGTGTTACCTTAGGCTATGCGCAGGTTGGGCTTACAGCCCGCACTTCGCCTCCAACTTTCTGTCATATATTTCTAACGGACAGTAATGTTTTTTTATAGTCAGACGGAAATGAGCCCAAGAACAACGATTATCGTGCTTCGCGCTATTTTTTTATAACATTAATCATCATTAATCTGACATTAATCTCTCATTAAAACTTTTGCTCTTACCAACATATAATCAAATATCTCGAAAAGATAGTAGGTGCGGAGTCTCACCGCACAACAGTGATAACAACGCACTTTTGTGCAGTGAGACACAGCACCTACTACCTTTCTTCATTGTGCGGTGAGACACAGCACCTACTACCTAAAAGATAGTGTGAAGCACAATGATTGTTGTTCTTGGGATAATTTCTATTTGACTATATTATCCTTTGAGGTATTCTCTCCTCCCCCGTGGGGGAGGGAAGGGTGGGGGGCTTTCCTTGTTACCATCTCCACGATAGCATTGAGCGTCATGAAGTTTTTTGGTGTTACGTCGTGAGAGTCGAGTGTGATGTTGTATTTCTCTGACAGCAGCATCATGATGGTAGTGATGTCGAGAGAGCTAAGCTCGGCGAACAGAAAGTCGGAGTCGAGGTCTGCCAGTGGCAGTGCGTCTTCAAGTATTGAGCGTATTTCCGCTGTAAGGTCGTGGTTCATTCTTGTTGAATTAATAATGTGTAATGTATAATTGTGATTACCAGTGTTGGTGCTTCGCACAGTTTCTTTTAACATTAATCCTCGTTAATCTAACATTAATCCTCGTTAATCTAACGTTAATCTCTCGTTAATGCTTTTAGGGGGCTTGTGTTGAAATAAGCGTCAGATAAAGCTTGAAAGAATAGAGATTAATTATTTATGAACAGTTTTGGCAGGAAGTCGAGCAAGTATCGACGCCAGTTGCGCCATGTGTGTCCTCCAGCCGTTTCGTTGTATGTATATTTGTATCCTTTGCTGTCGAGGCGTGCTCGGTGTTTGTCCACCAGTTTCTTTACGAAGTCGTTGCGCCCCACGGCAATGTAGTACAGCTTGGGTGGTGTGGCAAACTGCAGTGCCAGCTTGTTGTCAACGTCAGAGTATATTCCGAGGTTGTCGGTAGTACCCATTTTGCGGCTCACCTTCTCTTTCCACTTCTCGCTTACGAAGGGTAGCCCTGAGGCGAAGTCGCCGATAGCTCCTGTAATGTTGCGCACACTGCGTATGCTTTTGTCGCCTAATGCGTTAGTGGTCTGTGGCGAGAATAGTCCTACGTAGTCGAACAGCGTAGGGTTGTTGGCAGTGATGAAGAGAGAGTGCAGTCCTCCGAGCGACAGTCCAGCGATGGCCCTTCCTGCTTTGTCCTTGCGAATGTTGTATGTCTTTTCGGCAAACGTCATAATCTCCCTTTGAAACGCCTCTTCAAAGTCGCCCATCATAGAGCGCATATTGTTAGCTTCGGGCGATGCGTTCATGTATGGGCTTTCGCCAGGTGCGGCGTCAATCTCCACGTTGCCGTTAGGCATGACGACAACCATAGGTTTACACTTGCCCTCGGCAATCATGTTGTCCATAATCTGTTGCAGTCGTCCCATTCCGAGCCATGCGTTCTCGTCGCCCCCTGATCCGTGTAGCAGGTATAGCACGGGGTATGGTGTAGCGGTGTTGGCATCGTACTGTGGTGGCAGGTATACAGACAGTCGTCGTTGTTTCATGCCGTTAAGCGTAGATGGGTACCATTGTTTCTGCACGGTGCCGTGTGGCACGTTGTTGTGCATGTAGTATGTGCCAGGGTATCCTGGTATGATAAGCGCGCTTAGTGTGTCGTTGATGTCGCGCAGCGTTATAGGGTTCTCTGGGTCCGTAATAGTGCGTTGTTCGTCGATGGTGATGTTGTAGGTATACATATCTGATGTCAGTACACCCGTGAGTAGCGTCCACGTATTGCCGTTGCGGTCCATGTCGCCCTTTATGCCGTCGCTGCCGTTAACGGTGACGTCCTTTGCCGTAGTGTTATGGTATGTCAGCGTTACCCTTCCGTCAGTGCCGATGGAGGGTTGTGCTGTGGCGGTGAGGGGGAAAATAAAGAATAAAGAATGAAGAATGAAGAGTGAAGAATGAGTTAATGTAAACTTTCGCGCACTCATGCTTCCTTCACACATACCTTTTACATAAGGAATAACCTTTGATAATATGTTATTTGTGTGACGTGACATTATAGTAAGGGTAGTTTTCATAAGCAAAGTATTTAATGACGTTAGGTTGCCCCGCCACACCCTATAGAGTGTATCTCTCCCTCCCCTCGGGGGGAGGGAAGGGAGAGGGGGCTTATTTAACCATCGCAATCTTAGCTACACATCCTTCTGACGCGTCAGCTGTAGCTATGAGTACGTTGTATACGCCAGAGGCGCAGCGGTTTCCAGAGGCATCGCATCCGTCCCACTGATACATGGCAGACTGTGTGTGCCCTTGGTGTACCACGTAGCCCGTGGCAGTAGTAATCTTTATGTCGGCGCCAATGGTCAGTCCGTCGATCGTTATCATGCCAGAGTAAGAAGGAGACACAGGGTTAGGGTATACCCTGACGTTACTCTCGTTGAGCGATGACGGCACCGTAACGGCATCGGTAGTAACAGAGCACAGTCCGCGTTCAGTGGCGCAGTATAGAGTGCCTGTCAGTTCGTCGATGGCAAGACCGCGCACATTGTTGCTCAGCAGTGCACTGTTCTGCACCGTATAGTTCTGAAGCTGCGTATTGTTGTCGGCAGAGATAATGAAGAGTCCGTTGTCTGTGGTGCCGATGTATTTGCGTCCGGCACTGTCGAAGACAATGCAGTTAGCGTCGATAGTAGACAGCAGGTAGTCTGCCAGTCCCGTACCGTCGTTACGCGCTATCTTATATTGTTCCACCGTGTTAGTGGCAGTATCAATCTGTCGTTTCGGCAGATAGCACAGTCCCTTGGTGCCGCACAGCCATACGTTGCCCTCGTTGTCGATGTTAATGTCGCGCAGGAAGTTATCTCCGCTATTGTCGTAGATAGTTGTTCCGTCTTGATTATAATACGGCGTGTATGTTGTCAGTTCGTCGGTAGCCGTGTTGTATCGGTAGTACGCCACGCCATTGTAGTTGAGGTTAATGAACCACAGATTTCCGTTGTCGTCCCACCGTGCGTTGGCGAGGTAGTGTTCGTAATTCTTGTTATATTCGTCCAGTTCCTTGTGTGGCATATACTGCCATGCGGTGTCAGTAATTTCGCCGTTGACGATAGTCTCGTCAAGGCGCAGTATAGAGTTGTGGCAATACGTGTTGAGCACCCAGAGCGTTCCGTTCTTGTCGTATTTAGCAGCAAGCACCATTTGGTAGCCAGGGTCATTGCCGTTGTTAATAGCCTTAATGGGCGAGTTAGCGTTATACCATCGTTTGATGCACTTGCCGTGGTAGTATTCGTACAGTCCGCTCTTTGCCGCTACCACTACGTGCGCCGTATCGCGTGGGTCCACCTCAACATCGCTGACAGAGTAGAACTCGAAGCCTAACTCCTTGGTAGTCATGTTCTCCGTTGTAGCCCATCCCGTGCTGGGTTTATACATCTGTATGGCACCTGGCACCAGTCCTGCGTTTTTAGTTCGCCATCCCTCGCTGGCGGTATATAGTCGGTCGTTAAGCCAGTGAATGTGGTAGAAGCTGTTGCTCGATGGTCCGTCAGGCTTTCTGCCACTCTGCCACAGCTGTTGGTACGATCCATCGTCTTGTAGAGAGAGCTTCATCAGCGTGCCCGAGTCATCGTCCACCGTCCAGTAGCAGTTATGGTACGAGTCGTTTACGGGGTCGGTGTTCTTGCGTGTAGGCTGCTTATAGTTGTATATACGTCTGCCGTTCACTGTGGCAAGTATAGATGTCTGCACGGCATTGCTGTTAGGAGCCAGTATGCCCTTCCACTGGGTGCGGTCGAGAAGATTGGCAGAGAGAGGCGCGGCAATGACGTTGCAGTTGTCGTATTGCGCCAACAGTGAGTCGCTGACGAGAAACAGCGAGTCGTTTCTCACCATGGCACCGTAGAAGGCGTCGCTGTCGTTGAAGCGGTATGCAGTGTCAAACTCCCTCTTGCGAGTGTTTATAGTAATCACACCGTAGGGCATGACGACGTATGCGTAGATTCCGTTACAGGTAATAGACATAATCTCCTTGCTGCGCGTGGTAGTCTCGTTGAGTATGGCAGAAGCGTTCACCACGCTGTAGTTGCGAGTGTCTATCATGTCGATATTACCGTTGGCGTATGCCACGACGAGACACTTCGTCTGCTTGTTCCAGCATATATCGGTAATATCGCCATTGTCGCTAAGCAGGTTTTGGGTGCTGTATGAGGTAAGCGACTCATCGTTAGGGTTATAGGCAAACAGACGGCCGTCAGATACAGCAAAGACACTGCCGTCAGTAGGCACCACGTGCGTTAGGTGGTTATACGACAAATAGTGAGTCCATACGCCAAGCTCTGACGCGCTAACACCACAGAGAGCCGTGAGCAAGAGTAATATGATGATAGAGAGATGTTTCATAAAAATATGTCATTTTTGCCCTGCAAAGATAGTAAGAGTTAACGAATATACCAACTTTTTTTTCTTTAATCTACGAAATATGTGATATTTTAGTGAGCATTTAGCGGAAAAAGATGTACCTTTGCACGACAGTAATACACCTTTTTTATATATATAAGAAAAAAAAGACAATGGAAGAACTTATAAAGAATCTGAAGATGCAAATCAAGGAAGCCCTGAACCTCGAAGACCTCACTATGGAGGAGTTTACAGACGACGCTCCACTCTTTGGCGACGATGGCATAGGACTTGACTCCATTGACGCGCTGGAGCTGATAGTAATGCTCGACAAGAACTACGGCATACATCTCGCCAATGCGTCAGAAGGTAAGGCAATCTTCAAAAATGTGAAGACAATAGCGGAATACGTAGAAAAGAACCGTAAGAAGTAGTGGCACAACACTTATCTATAACAGGACTCGGTGTGGTATGCGCCATTGGCAATAGTTGCCACGAGGTGCTGCGAGCCGTAAGCAACGGAGAGCGCGGCATACGTAGCGTGCGCTATCTCGACACCGTACACAAGGAGCTGCCCGTAGGCGAGGTGCAGATGTCAGACAGTGAGATGAAGGTCAAGCTCGGCATAGCGTCAGACGCAATAGTAAGTCGCACCACACTGATGGGAGCCATAGCCTTGAAGCAAGCCATGGCAGACGCTGGCATAACACCAACAGAGTTGCAGGGACGGAGAGTAGTGTTTATATCAGGCACCACAGTGGGCGGAATGGACGTGACGGAACGCCTCTTCAACGATATGAAGACCGACGACGAGGCACTGAGATACTTCACACGCCACGACTGCGGCAGTTGCACACACCATATAGCAGAGCTGTGCGGCATAGGCGACAGCGAGGTGTGCACCATCTCTACCGCCTGCTCATCAGCCGCTAACGCCATCATCATGGGGTGTGAGATGCTGAGAAACAACGAAGCGGACATTGTGATAGCTGGTGGAACAGAAGCCTTGAGCAAGTTTCATCTCAATGGCTTCAACACGCTGATGATACTCGACCATGAGCCTTGTAGACCCTTCGACGCTACGCGAGCAGGACTGAACCTCGGTGAGGGAGCAGCATACGTAGTGATAGAGCCCGACGCCGCGAGAGAGAAGACAAAGGCTTACGTGGGAGGCTACGGCAACCGCTGCGACGCATTTCACCAAACAGCGTCGTCAGACAATGGAGAGGGCGCGTATCTCGCTATGACAGAGGCGTTAAGCATGGCAGGCGTAAGTGCCGAGAAGATACAGTATGTCAATGCCCACGGCACAGGAACACCCAATAACGACCCCAGCGAGAGCGCAGCGTTGCGTAGAGTGTTTGGCAACAACATACCGCCAGTATCAAGCACCAAGGGCATGACGGGGCATACCACCTCAGCCTCAGGGTCGATAGAGACGGTGATAACGATACTTGCCATGCAACATGGCTTTATACCACCAAATGTAGGCTGCACTAAAGCTGACGAGACGTGCGTAAACCCTGTAACAGTACCTACTGAGGCGAAGATAGACTACGCACTATGCAACGCCTTCGGATTTGGAGGCAACGACAGCTCGCTGCTGTTATGCCGTGAGCCATGGAGCGTAGAGCCATGTGGCGAGAAACGCAATGCCGTAACAGTGGCAGCGGATGTCACCATAGACGGAACGGAAGCACTGGCGCAGAACAGTGGATATATATCGCCAAGAGAAGGACGACGTATGTGCCGACTGATGAAGGCAGCTACCACGGCATCCCTGATGGCGATGGAACAGGCGGCAGTAGAAAGCCCCGACGCCATAGTGTCGGCTACGGCATACGGTATGATGGAAAACAGCGAGAAGTTTCTCACCGATATGTGCGAAGGCGGAGAGCAACTGCTGAAGCCTACCCTCTTTATGCAGAGCACGCACAACACCGTGGGCAGCGACATCGCCATACGCACACATTGCCACGGATATAACGTGACATATACGCAGGGGGCAGAGTCAATGGCATGGGCAATGCGCGACGCTAAGAGAATGATCGAAAACGGTAACGCCAGCAACGTGCTGGTAGTAGCTGCCGATGAGTCAACACCACTGACGCGCAGTTTTGCGGCACGCTTGGGCGAAGAAGAACCGAAAGAGCTGTATGCAAGGTGCGTAATACTAAAGAAGGGATAATAGGTAAGATGAATTACTACCTTTGTGTCATACAGAGTATACTGCTCGCTATAGGACAGGTGTGGTTGAAGTTAGGACTTGAACATACACCGCGGTTTGAGATGAACACTGCATACCTCAGGGCGATGTTGCTCAACTGGCGACTCGCGCTATGCGGTGTCAGCTTCACAGCGGCAGGACTGTTGTGGGCATATATCATGAAGCATTATCCACTCAGCGTGGCTTACCCATTAGTGTCGCTGAGCTATGTCTTCGGCATGATAGCCGCTGTCGTAATATTCCATGAGACGGTAGACTGGACTAAATGGCTCGGCGTACTCCTTATTATAATAGGGTGCGCTGTGATAATGCATAATTAATAATTATGCTGTATGCCATCATTATTATGAATTCAAGTTTCGGATTTAGATGGGAGCGGGCTGAATCAGAAACTTCAGTTATGAAGCAATAACAACTATGAGAAGAATATTATTAATAATCATAACATTATTAACGCTTTGTACCGCATGGGCACAGACAACAAAGCAGGAGCAAGCCGCCATTAACGCAATCAGCCGCGCTGCTGCCAATACAAAGACACTGCAAGCTACGTTCACGCAGACAAAGACGCTGAAGATGCTTGGCGACAAAATGGTGTCGAAGGGAAGAATGTGCTACAGTCAGAGCGATAAACTGAGGTGGGAATATACATCGCCATACACATACACCTTCATACTCAATGGCAACAAGGTGCTGCTGCGCAAAGGAAAACGAAGCGACGTTATTGACGTAAACCGCAACAAGATGTTTAAGGAAATAGCGCGCATCATGATGAACAGTATGCTGGGACGCTGCATCACCGACAGTAAGACGTTTAAGGTCAGCGTGAAAACTGACGCCAAGAACTATACCGCAACGCTTGTTCCACTAAAGAAAGACATGAAGCAGATGTACTCGCGCATAGTGCTGACATTCGGAAAACAAACGGCAACGGTAAACCGTGTCACTATGTATGAGCGTAATGGCGACTGCACCGATATAGTGTTAGACAACATACGCCTTAACGCCAACGTCAGCAACAGCGAATTTAACGGTAGTAATTTTAAGTAATTGCTATGAGACACTACATACTGCCATTCCTATTCCTACTCTTCTCCGTTGCCATAGCCCAAGCGCAGCTTCTGCCTACAGCTGGAGCTAAAGCACGCTATGCCGTGACCATAGAGCTGCCAAAGGCGTATGTTAGCGGTGTGTGCTTGATGTATAATGACGGAGGCAAGAACATAAAAGGAAGCATCGTCAACGAGTTTGGAGTGTCGTTCATCGATTTCTCTTACTCTATAGAGCGTGGTAAGGTGCGACTGCATAACGTAGCAGGACCGCTCAACAAGTGGTACATACGTATCGGGCTGCGACGTGACCTGCGCGGACTGCTCCTCGCCATGAGACAGCAACGCAACACTTTTTCTGCCGGAAAGAGAACCTACACCGTAACACCAATGCCAAACAACGAGTATGATGAAGAGAAACAATGACTTCGCTGAGCGCACCGCCATCATCTGCGGCAACGAACGCATCACATACACCGAACTGTGGAGGCGAATGGATAATAACATTCCACTGCCCATACCACTATTAGGCGACAGCTGGCAAGGCAACTTCAAACTGCATACCACAGGCACTACGGGAACGCCAAAGGAAATACTAATAACGCAGAAAGCGGTGGACGCCAATACCGACAACCTGATAAAGGGGCAGGGATATAACCCTAACCTCGTCTTCATCATTGCTGGCGACATGACACATCTCGGCTGTTGGTCAAAGATATTCCCAACACTTGCCGTTGGCGCAACGCTGCTGATACTACCCGACGGAATGAGAGACATAGAAGCCTTCTTCCGCGTCCTCGCTACACCACCAGAGCATTATGCCGATGGGCGCGCGGCAAGGTACGCCACATTCCTCGTTCCCAGTAACATACGAATACTGTTACAGTTCTCTGCCGACCGCTTGGCACAATACGCCGACCGCATAGAGTTCATAGAAACAGGAGCGGCACCAATGCCACATAGCGATATGTTAAAGTTATGTCAGCTGCTGCCAAACACACGACTTTACAACACCTACGCCTCTACAGAAACAGGCATCATAGCCACCTACAACTACAACGACGGCTCATGCATACCGGGATGTCTCGGAAAACCACTGCCACATTCCGACGTCTTTATCACCGACGATGGACGCATAGCCTGCAAGGGCGACACACTGATGGCGAGTTGTAACGGAGTGACATTGCTGGAAGACACCTTCGTTACCAACGACAAGGGCTACATCGACACCGAAGGAAGGCTGCACATACAAGGTCGCAGCGACGACATTATCAACGTGGGCGGCTACAAGATATGCCCCACGGAGATAGAAGACGCGGCACTGTCGCACCCATCCATTGCCGACTGCCTATGTATTGCCCAGCCGCACCCCATATTGGGCGAATGTACAGAGCTACTTGTAGTAACCACCGAAGGCTACCAGTTCGACAAACGCAGCATCGCCAGGCATATAGCCTCACGCATAGAGCGTTACAAGGTACCACTGATGTATAGGCAGGTATCACACATAGAACGAACAGCCAACGGCAAGCCTGACAGAAAGAAATACAGGAGAGATTCACAAATCCATAACACATAATAGAAACATTATATACAATAGGTAATCATATATTTCCCATTTTTTTATAAAAAAAACTGCTGTGGTGTGAGTTTTTTTTCTTAACTTTGCAACGAAAAAGCTATATATCCAACATTTTTAAGATATAAGGATTGTAATAAACCTAATAAAGCAGCACCCAATACACAACACTATGCGTAAATTCTTACTATATCATATAGTGATACTGTTGGCACTGATTGTCTCTTCATGCACCGGCGGCAAGAAGAGATACCAGATTGGCGTGTCGCAATTTACAGATGATGTATGGCACAATAAGCAGAACGATGAGATGAAGCTACTGGCGTTCTCCAAAGACGAAGTAGACATGGTATTCGCTGCAGCCTTCAATAACGACGAAGAGCAGACCCGACAAATAGACAGCCTTGTGAACATTGGCGTAGACCTGCTAATCGTCACCCCTAACACTACCACTTCTGTAACACCTGCCGTGGAACGTGCCTACGACCGCGGAATACCCATAATACTCTTTGACCGTAAGGTGGACACAAAGAAGTATACCGCCTTTGTAGCTGCCGACAACTATAAGATGGGTTGGCAGATGGGGCAATACATAGTGTCGCAACTCAAAGGTGAGGGCAGAGTAGTGGAGATAATGGGACAACGAGGCACCTCGCCATCAGTAGGCAGACACGTGGGATTCCGCAATGCACTGAGAAACTACCCTGGCATTGAGGTGATAGACTCGTTAGAGTGTAACTGGACTGAAAAAAATGCTTACGAGACAGCAAAGCAGAGAATAGCCACTCTCGCTAACGCCGACGCCGTGTATGGTGCCAATGACCAAATGGCAATGGGCGTAAGAAAGGCATTAGAAGAAGCTGGAGTGCTGAAAAACAAGAAGATACGCTTCTATGGCATAGACGGACTGCCTGGCGACCAAGGAGGCATAAAGTTAGTGTGCGATGGGATACTCGACGCTACATATATCAATCCAACCAACGGTGACGAGCTGATAGAACTCGCACTCAACATACTAAAGGGCGAGAAGTACAAGACGGACCAAAAGCTCACGGGAGCACTCGTGACGAAAGACAACGCCAACCTGCTATATATGCAGAACCAAGAGGTCACTAACCAGATGGCGTATCTCGACAACCTACACGCAAGGGTGGCTAACTCGCTGCATCTGCTTGACAACCAAAGGGTATACCTGTTGACACTCGCACTGATAGCCTCGTTGCTCTTAGTGGCGTGCGGATATGCGTATTACGCATACGTAACCAAGGCGAAGTATAGCGAGAAACTGCAAGAGAGCTACGACAAACAACTGAAACTGACGCATGAGGTAGAGCAGCTGACCGACGAGCAACTGTCATTCTACACCCATGTGAGCCATGAGCTCCGCACACCGCTAACGCTGATGGCAGACCCCATAGAGCGGTTGCTTGCCGACAAGAATATTAAGGGAAAGAACCGCGAACTGTTGCAGACCGTAAACCGCAGCATTGGAGCACTGATGAACCTCGTGACCGAGATTCTCGACTTCAGAAAAATGGATGAAGGCAAGATGCACCTGCACCTCTCACGCTTCGACTTCGGAGAAGCTATGACGCACTGGGTGGAGATGGTGGACGATATGCTGCGCAAGAAGTTCATGTACATAAAGCTCGACACCAGCGACGCTGTGGGCGAACTGATAGAGGCTGACTATGAGAAAATGGGCAGAATATTCCTGAACCTCATACAGATAGCCTTACGATACTCGGCTGCTGGCACCGTGCTCACGTTTAAACTGACACGAGAGGAAGACTGCTTCACGCTGAAGTGCGTAAACGGAGGAGTGCCTGTAGACGAAGAGTCGGTAAAGGATGTGTTCCGACGCTTCAAGTACAGCAAGGGAATGACGGGCGGAACCGTGATAAGTCTTGCCAACATCAAGGCGTTCACCGAACTGCATCACGGCAAGGTAGAGGCACGCAGCATAGGCAACTCTGCCGTAGAGATGCTGTTCACCTTCCCTGCCACACAGCCAGAATATAAAGAGGAGAACGACGCCGTGAAGGAAGGAGAAAGCGGATATGACGACTATGCGCTGAGACTGCAACTTGAACCTTACGCTAACTCCGACATCAACGAGAAGCGAAACAAGGAGATGCTGACGGAGAACTACGAGGAGAACAAACCGCTGCTGCTCGTTGTTGACGACAATACGGAGGTGCGCGGATACGTAAAGTCCGTGATGCAGGAGACGTACAACGTGATAGAGGCGGCAAACGGACGTGACGGACTGGACGTTGCCTTAAAGTATGTGCCCGACATCGTCATCAGCGATGTCATGATGCCATACATGGACGGTGTGGAGATGTGCGAGAAGCTGAAGGAAAGCTCTGTCACCAGCCACATACCCGTAATACTGCTCACGGCACGCACTCTCAACGAGCAACAGGTGGAGGGACTGGCGAGCGGTGCCGACGCTTACCTCAAAAAGCCCTTCTCATCAAGTGTGCTACTGGCGCAGGCTGAGAGCTTGCTGCGCAACCGCACTCTGCTGAAGGTACGCTGGCGCAACGCCGAGCAGAATAAAGCAGAAAAGCAACAACAAGAAGAAAAGGTGCCAGAGAGCAGAAGCGAAAGGCAGGAAGACGCCTTTATGTCACGACTTAAAGAGGTGATAGAAGCTTCTATGGAAGACAGCGAACTAAGCGTAGAGGAGATAGGAGAGCGAATGGGCATGAGCAGAGTGCAGCTCTACCGAAAGGTAAAAGCACTGACAGGCTTCACGCCTGTCGAGATACTACGCAAGGCAAGACTGACAAAAGCACGGCAGCTACTGCAAGCACACGACGGAACGGTAGCGGAGGTAGCCTACAAGGTAGGATTTGCCACACCGTCGTATTTCAGCAAGTGTTTCAAAGAAGAATATGGCACACTGCCTACTGAAATGTAGGCTCTGTGCACACTAAGAATCACCTGCGAAAATCTGCTCCACATACTGCTAAGTAATGTTGAAAAAATAACTTACGCAGTTTTTGCCTCAGATTGCTTAGATATTTTGGGGATATGAAGATGGAGCGATGCGAGCATCGTGACTGATGAATAGCCACAAAATAGCCAGCAAGATGAGATAAAAAATGCGTTAGACAACATTACTCTAACAATATAAAAATTGATAAAGTTATTTTTTTAACATTACTAAAGGTAGAACAAATGTTACCTTGATACATAAAAACAGGCGTAAAATACACAAAAAATGATACATTGAACGATTTTTTGCATATTATGTAACATCTGTAGTAGTGTAGTTAAAAGAAAATTACTACCTTTGCAGCAGAAATATGAAATAGACAACAAACAAAAGAATAGCTTATTTTCGGTATTAGGTAAACTGATTAATAATTAGGTAAACAATTTAGGATTTAAGAAATGCAAACAAGGAGGATAGTTTTGCAATAACAGAGAAAAGAAAACACACTTAAAAAGATTCGTATTTCAGGCTAAATAGATAGGCAGTAGTTAACCGAGAGGTTATAAAGGTTTTATTCAAGGATAACATTTTTTTATTATGACGCCTCCTTATAATATATAGATAGATAAAATATGGCGTCAGTAATAAAAAAAAGAAAAGTTCAGTTATTTCGCAACAACATTCCTTTATGTTTCGACATTAAAAACGTAAAGACAAAAAACTAACAGCAGTGAAATAACTATGTCAAGCATCAAGAAACTCGCACTCATTCCCATTCTGCTAAGCTTCTTCGTTATGGGCTTTGCAGACTTTGCCGCTATATCTTCCAATTACGTAAAAATAAGCGCAGCCAACAGTGCCTCCGTTTCCTCACTTCTACCCACAATAGCATATTTGATGTGTCCCTTGTTGACATATCCCGCATACCGTCTTACTGAGCAATTCGGCAGTAAGCGCACCATCATGCTCTCACTCTTCGTTATCGCCATAGGCGCGTTGTTACCGTTGGCAGACCGAGGCGTGGGCGTCATCGTCAGCATATCCCTTATACTTCTCGGCACAGGAGGCACCATACTATTATCGTCCTTGGTGCCGCTGCTCGCTTCAATAGTAAAGAGCGAAAACCTCCTGCCACTGTTCAGCCTTGGTCAGTGCCTACGCTTCATGCCCACCATGATAGCACCGCTCACCATCGTGGCAAGCGCGTCGGCTATAGGTCCACATCGCAGCTTCGAGTGGTCACTGCTCTGCGTAGTCTACGCCGTGTTAGCAGTATTCGCCTTTGCCCTCTTCGCCATGACACCGTTAGAACCAGAAACAGAAAGGCGCGCAGCCCCTATGCAACACGTAAAGCTGCTGAAGATGCCCATAGTGCTCTTCACCTTTTTCATCGTCTTCTGCAACATGGGCATCGATGTCGGC
This sequence comes from uncultured Prevotella sp., assembly GCA_934229335.1. Lineage (GTDB taxonomy): Bacteria > Bacteroidota > Bacteroidia > Bacteroidales > Bacteroidaceae > Prevotella. The sequence goes on along the minus strand of CAKQDQ010000038.1, from coordinate 3,827 downwards.
ATGGGAGCCATCATGCCCGAACTGCTGAGCGAGCGACTAGGGGTAAGCATAGTAGACGCCATACACTCCAGTGGCATATACTACCTGACGCGAAGCTTTGGCTGCCTCGTAGGAGCCTTAACACTGAGCAACGTGAGCAACAAACGCAACTTCTTCGCTTGTGTGTCTGTCATGGCGGTATCGTTAGTGGTGCTACTATTCAGCACGTCCGAATTCATGCTACTCGCAAGCATTGCCCTCACTGGCGTAGGCAGTGCCAACATCTTCGCCATATCATTCTGTAAGATACTCAAGCTCTTCCCCATGCAGCGCGAAGAGTCGAGCGCACTCACCGTGACAGCCTTCAGCGGAGGTGCCGTGTTGCCAATGTTCATGGCGTTCGTAAGCGACTGGTTAGGAATAGAGGCAGGAGTAATAGTAATGCTCGCCTCTGTGCTGCTCATGATTATGCTCTACTACTACGTCTTCAATATGAAGAAAGGGTAGCAGAGAGAGAGTTATAGAAACACCCTTGTAAATGTTACGTATAATAATACTACAACTACTTCTTGCGCTGACGTCGCTCACGGCAATGTCACAACAGCGCATACGACTTTGGCACGACACCAAGGTACACGCACGTAGCGTCACGCTCGACGTCTATCTGCCCGACACCCTCAACCAACCTTCGCGTCGTCCCACAGCGGCAGTCATCGTCTGTCCTGGCGGTAGCTACTGTTGGCACGACCGCGAGACTGAAGGAGTGCAGGTGGCGCGATGGTTGCAGAGCAACGGCATTGCCGCCTTCGTGCTCAACTATAGAGTGCAGGGCATATTTCAGTACGTCACACACTCACGCCTCCTCATACCCGGACGACGCCACCCCATGATGATACAAGACCTACAGATGGCACTGCACACCGTGAGGCAACACGCTGAACGGTGGAACATAAACCCTGACAGCATAGGAGCGATGGGATTCTCTGCGGGAGGACACCTCGTAATGACAGCCGCGGTATATCATCACACCAACTTCCTCGCGCCACTCGGCATCAACGTTAGCCACTCCCTGCGCCCCGCCTTCGTGGCACCGATATACCCCGTGGTGACAATGATGCAGCCATACGTGCACAAACGCTCACGAAGAGCACTGCTCGGAGAAATACGCAAGTACAGGCACACGCTGCGCGACTCCTTGTCGCTGGAACGACACGTGCCCAATGACTGTCCACCTGTATTCCTCGTAAACTGCGAGGACGACCCCATAGTGAAATACCAAAACGCCATACTGCTCGACTCGGCACTGACAGCGCAAGGCGTGCCACACCGCTATATATTATATAAGGTGGGAGGACACGGATTCGGAGCCTCACAATACAAAGGTTCTGAAGAGTGCAGACAGTGGAAAAAAGAGTTCATGCGCTTCATGCGCAATATGCCACAAAAAGCAACTGTTTTGCGATAATCACTATTTATATACTCAAACAAAATTATTTTGAGAATACCAACAATATTGGTTGCTTTTACCTTTCAACATTAATCACCATTAATCTAACATTAATCTTTCATTAATCTATCTCAGATGATGTTTTTGAGTATATATACGAGAGCAAAGGTATTAATGAGAGATTAATGTTAGATTAATGATGATTAATGTTATAAAAAGTAGTGCGAAGCACAATAATTACTTTTCTCAAATCATTTCTGTTTGACTATAAACCGAGGTTAAAAAAACTCGGCTCCATAACGAAACAACGCTAAAAGAAATTATTATTCCCACAGAGTGTACTTTCATTTGGTTGGCTATAACCATCGCTGAATAGTTACACAATAAGTGACGCTTATTAAAAAAAATTGCATTTCTGCCTTTTTTTTTATATCTTTGCAGAAATAAAAACAATCCACAATGAAGATACTAATGATACGCTTCTCTGCACTTGGCGACGTTGCGATGCTCGCGCCCATAGTGCAGGAAGTCGTCACAGCATTGCCCGATGCACACGTTACAGTAATGTCACGCCCATTTTGCGCACCAATATTCGCCGGGTTAGGAGAGAGGGTACACTTCCTCGGAGTTGACATAAAAGGAGAGTATAAAGGCATAAGAGGGCTGTCAAAACTCTTTGCACGGCTAAAGGCAGAAAAATACGACTATGTGGCAGATATGCACGGAGTGCTGCGCACACACTATCTCAGCATGCGATTCCGTATGGCAGGATACCGAGTTGCCAAAATCGACAAACGAAGGGCGGAGCGTAGAGCACTGACGGCAAAAGGTAACAACAAACGAATGAAGCAGCTCAGCACATCGTTTGAGAAATACCGTGAGGTACTGCGAAAACTACAAATACCTGGCATAGAAGCTATAGACAAAGTGAAGCATGACACACCCGTCATGACATTCACACACATAGACCCAGAGGTGGCAATGATGCTAAACGGAATAGAGGGAAAGACAATAGGCATAGCACCATTCGCGGCTCACAAAGGCAAGATTCTACCAATAGAGAAAACTGAAAAGGTAATAGAAAAACTCATTGCCAAAGACCCGAAAAACAAAATATTCCTATTCGGAGGAGGGGGAGAAGAGCGAGAAATAATGACGCAATGGCAACAAAAATGGCAGGGCAACGTGATAGCAGCGTCATCACTGCTTAATAGCATGGCGAAAGAGCTGCAATTAATGTCCAAACTCAACGTCATGATTTCAATGGACTCTGCCAATATGCACCTCGCCAGTCTCGTAGGCACAAGAGTAGTCAGCGTCTGGGGGGCTACACACCCATACGCGGGATTCCTCGGATGGCAACAAAGAGAAGACGACTGCGTACAGATCGCAATGCCATGCAGACCATGCTCCGTATTCGGAAACAAACCATGCGAAAGAGGCGACTTCGCTTGCATGAACAACATTGACGAAGAGCAAATCATAAATAGGATATGAAAACCATCGGAATAATATCTGACACACACTCACACTGGGACGAGAGGTACGCGCACTACTTCAAGGACTGCGACGAGATATGGCATGCTGGCGACTTTGGCACGCTCGACATTGCCGACAAATTAAGAGAGATAGCACCACTGAGAGGGGTATACGGCAACATCGACGGCACAGAACTCAGAAGAGAGTTCCCTGAGATACAACGTTTCCGATGCGAAGACGTTACGGTGCTTATGAAGCACATCGGAGGGTATCCAGGACGTTACGACCGCTCAATAGCGCGCGCTATTAGAGAGACACCACCACAGCTCTTCATATCAGGACACTCACACATAGCAAAGGTAATGTACGACCACACTCTCGCCTTACTGCATATCAACCCAGGAGCGGCAGGACTATACGGACAGCAGCCTGTACGCACCATTGTACGCCTAAAGATATCAGGCACACAAATAAAGGACCTTGAGCTGATTGAGCTAAATTAGCACATTCATAGTACATCCAAAATTTAGAATGTAGGGTGACGGTAAAAAAAATAACGTCCTGTACGGTTGAAACGGGCTGTTATTGGCTCTGCCACTTGCCTTAGGCAAGAAAGCCCAAAAGCACAAAGCACAGGGTAACACCCTGGGTTGTAGCAAGGCATTATTTTCGCCCTGAAAGGGCAAAAGCACCATGAAGCAACAAAACGAATGCTTTTGCCCTTACAGGGCGGCATCATCATTGGACTATTACCCAGGGTGTTACCCTGGGCTATGTGCAGGTTGCCCTTTCAGGGCGCTTCTTGTTCAACCGTACATGTATAGATATTTGGGGGATATGAAGATGGGGCGATGCGAGCATCGTGACTGATGAATAGCCACAAAATAGCCAGCAAGATGAGATAAAAAATGCGTAAGAAAAC
>CAKQDQ010000037.1 GCA_934229335.1 uncultured Prevotella sp. | reverse complement strand
CGAACAGTCGCTTGAAGCCGAAGTCGGTGTGTGGGTTAAGGTATCTTTCTCTCATAGGGCGAGTATATTTTTCGTACAATGGTAACCTTATTTAAAATATTTGGCAAAGAAAACTTCTATATATATGGGAGGGTTGGTAATTTATAGAACCTCACTGTATCGTTTTGCTCTTTGCGCTATGTGATGTATATGTCACATAGTGTTTGCAAATTTACAAAAAAAATCGCAGAACGTAATAATTCTGCGATTTTTTCTTTATAGGAAACGTGATAAGTCATAGTTCTGTTGCATAGATATTAGTCGTTATTGCTACGTGTCATACCAAAACAATTCCTACAAATACGAATAGGAGTGCTTCTATAAATTACCACAATTATAATTCTATGTCAATGAGGTATGTCGCCGTGCCATTTTAGTGTAGACTAATACCGTAAAACCTCCAGTCACTTTCATTATTCTCTACCAAGTCAATAGATGTTGTTGACTTGGGTATTGCGGGAAAATATAACGTAAAATTCTTATTCTCTCCATTATAAGTATAGTATGTCTTGTTAGGCGTAAGCGCAATGCCTTCTGCCTTGGTAAGTGTATACCTTTGCCCGTTAGCTACTATATAGGTTTGAGGGTCTAAGGTTACCCACGCATAATAACTGCCATTCTCGCCTCTATTGTTACACGACAGTCTTATTACTGTTCTGTTGTCCTCCAATGTTACGGACAGAATTTTTAAGGTAGATGCCGCTGTTGTGGCAATACTTGGATTATAGAAAGTCCTGCCACTATTATATGACGAACCGTTAGAGTAAGAATTGCCACTATTGTTATTGGCATTTTCTTTGGTAGAGCAAGTGATGTAATACACATAGTTTTTGACAGCCTTGACCTTGCCACTCAGGCTGAGTTCTGATATTTTGTTATTCTGTGGCAATATATTATCAGACACTGCACTTTCCATTAAGTTACGCAGGTATGATGCCTTAATTGCATATCCTACGTTTTCCGCCCCTTTATGCTTTGCTGACACTATACCTATTACGTTGCCCTTGCTATCAAAGAGCGGACCTCCACTGTTGCCAGGTTGTATAGGAGCTGATATTTGATATTGTGACACATCACCCTGAAATCCAGTCTTTGAACTTATAACTCCTGTTGTCAACTTTATTTCGTCACCCATAGTAGAAGTCAATGGGTAGCCTAATACGAACACGTCTTCTCCTACATCTGAAGTAACAGACTTTACAGAATAAGGAATGTTAGCTGAGGAAATTGTACATCCCCTTACTTTTAGCAATGCTAAATCATTATTTTTGTCTGTAGCGACAACCGTAGCATTATACTTACTGTTAAAATTGCCGTCTATCCCTTGAATTTGGATGGTGTTAGCATTTTCTACAACATGATAATTTGTTACTACATAATTGTTAGTAAGAGCAAATCCAGTGCCTGTCCATTCTGAATCAACAGGGTCTGTTGCCCTTCCTATACCAGCACCAGAGGATGCTGTTGGATACATTTTCACATAAGTGCTCTCGGAAGGATTACCATTCGGCATTAATGTCTTCATTGTCGTTCCATCAAAAAAAACGTAAGTATTATCTTCCTTGGTTTTATTCCGCATTATCCAAGTAGCCTTAAATGTTCCCAAAGTTGCACTTTCCTCAAGAGAGGCCTTCAAGTCTCCTTGAAACCACCAAGTAATTCTATCAGAGCAACCTAAATAAATTAGAAAATATTTACCATTGCTCTTTATACATGCCAATCTATATTTGGTATTACCCACTTCTTCATATATGCCACAAATACCATCATTGTTCTCATCTATATTCTCTCTACAATATCCCTCGTCTATTATAGAATGAGTTTTTGGATTATTAATAGTGTAATTAGGAAAACTAAATCCTCTACCACTTGTCGCTGGGTCTATCAAAGAAAAATTGGTATTGCCCTCAGGTATTCGACCACTAAAGATTAGTGTATAATAATACTTTCCTCCTTTCTTTACATTATCCCATCCCCAACCGTCACTATAAGTACAACTATGATAGGTATCATCTTTTTTCGCACCTAATAGGGGTAATCTCGCATAACCTGACTCTACATAAGTTTTTTCACTTGTCCAATAATTGAGTCTATCCGCATTCTTGGTTGCTGTTAGTTCTATCGTTACGTAAGTATAGGAACCCGTAAGTCTTACACTGTAGAGTTTTGCTTGACAAGGAGTTACATCTGATTTTATAGTGCTTGCATATGGAAACATTGTCGTTACATCATTGTCTGACTGACAGAAAGCCTTACCTGTTAACAGTAATGACATAACTATAAAGAATATTATCTTTCTCATACTGATTAGTGGTAAAAATGGTTAGTATCTCGCTGCAAAGTTACCTATTTATTTCTTTTCACACAATAGCAATTCGGGTTCATTCCACTTTTTCCTTGGTTTTAGCCCCATTTACTTGATGTTTTTAGCGAGACAAGAAAAGGTTTTATCTATAGTTTCTTCTTTATATCGTATGCCAAATACGCTGCGTAAAGCAGTCCCACCGCCACTACTACATCAATGATGTTCCACAGCGTGCGACCCAAGGCTATCTTCATGAAGGGCTGGAACAACAACGCCAAGGCTCCGAAGAGGAATACAGCTCTCTTCAGCCCTCTCTCCAAACTCTCATACGCAAGATGGGCAAAGAAAACCGCTGATACATAACGCACGAGTTCATAATAGCCGTATGGCATATCCCCCAAAAATGTTAGGTGATGTTAAAAAACAATTCGACCAATACGGTTGAAAAGGTAGTAGGTGCGGTGGCTCACCGCACCTACTACCTTAAATATATCAACTCTTGATAATTAAAACAATCATTTGCAACCGTATAGCTCGAAATAATTTTGAACACTTACTTAAGAAGACATTACTCTAACAATATAAAAATTGAATAAGTTATTTGTTTCAATATTACTTAATCAGCCTATGTATGTGTTCGTGTTACGAATACGGCCTGATAGCGTCATGAAGTGGCAGTAGTCGCGATGCGATATCATAGTGGTGATAGTAGCTATTGGATAGGTGCTCAGTTACATACTATCTTTTTTATCTCGTTCAGTTTATTGAGAGCCTCAATAGGTGTGAGGTTGTTGATGTCCAGTCCGATAATCTCGTCGCGTACCTGTTCCAGCACTGGGTCGTCGAGTTTGAAGAATGATAGCTGCGATGAGTCTGCCGCTGCCGATGGCAACGCCTCCAGTGCCTCGCGTGTGCTCTTGCGTCCTGCTGCGCCTACCTGTGCCGCTTCCTTCTCAAGTGATGCCAAGATGGTCTGCGCACGCTTTACTATCGATGGCGGCATACCTGCTATCTGAGCTACGTGTATGCCGAAGGAGTGCTCGCTTCCGCCCTCTACAAGTTTGCGCAGGAAGATGACCTTGCCGTTCATCTCTTTCACCGAGACGTTGTAGTTGCGTATGCGCGGATAGTTCTTCATCATCTCGTTAAGCTCGTGGTAGTGGGTGGCAAAGAGTGTGCGCGCCTCTGCTCCTTTATGCTCATGCAGATACTCTACGATAGCCCAGGCTATGGATATGCCGTCGTAGGTGGAGGTGCCGCGTCCTAACTCGTCGAAGAGTACGAGGGAGTGCTCTGTGACGTTGTTAAGTATATTTGCCGCTTCTGTCATCTCTACCATGAAGGTTGACTCACCAGTTGAAAGGCTGTCGCTGGCTCCTACACGTGTGAATATTTTGTCTACCAAACCTATTCTCGCGCTCTCTGCTGGCACGTAGCAGCCTATCTGGGCTAAGAGTACGATGAGGGCTGTTTGTCGCAACAGGGCGGACTTACCAGCCATGTTAGGACCAGTGATGATAATGATTTGCTGCGACTGTGAGTCGAGCATCACATCGTTAGGTATGTATTCCTCGCCTATGGGGAGGTTGGTTTCGATAACGGGGTGGCGTCCCTGCTTGATGTCGATAACGGTAGACGAGTCTACTACGGGGCGCACGTAATGGTGCTGTACCGCTGTTTTGGCGAAGGAGAGAAGGCAGTCCAGTTCGGCAACGAGCACCGCATCTTGTTGCAGTTGCTTAATGAACTGCTGCACGTAAGCTACTGTTGCGGCATAGAGCTTGGTCTCCAGTCCCAGGATTTTCTCTTCGGCACCAAGAATCTTCTCTTCATATTCCTTCAGCTCCTGCGTGATGTAACGTTCTGCCTGTGCCAGGGTCTGCTTGCGCACCCACTCTTGCGGTACGTTGTCCTTAAAGGTGTTGCGCACCTCAAGGTAGTATCCGAAGACGTTGTTGTAGCCTATCTTCAGCGACGAGATGCCAGTTTTCTCTATCTCTCGCTGCTGCATTTGCAGTAGGTAGTCTTTTCCAGAGTATGCTATCTTGCGCAGCTCGTCGAGTTGTGGGTCAACGCCGTTGCGTATTACTCCTCCCTTTGCCACCAACTGTGGTGGGTCTGGCTCTATGCTGTGTTCTATGCGTTCACGCAGTTCGTCGAGGGTGTCGAGTTGCTCCCCTACCCTTTTCAGCACTTCTGTTTGCGACTGCATGCATATCACCTTTATGGGTTTGATAGCTTGCAGCGCAAGTTTCAGTTGTACTATTTCGCGTGGTGACACTCTGCCAGTGGCTACGCGTGACACGATGCGCTCCATGTCGCCTATGCGGTGCATCTCGTCTTCTATCACGTCGCGTGAGTCGGGTTGGCGGAAGAAGTAGTCTACCACATCGAGGCGGTCGTTGATACGTTTCTCCTCCCGTAGTGGGAATACGAGCCATCGGCGTAGCATACGTGCTCCCATTGGCGATATAGTGTTGTCTATAACGTCAACGAGTGCCGTTCCTCCCTCGTGTAGAGGGTGGTTAAGTTCGAGGTTGCGCACGGTGAAGTTGTCGAGTCTTACGTATCGTTCTGCCTCAATGCGCTGTATCTTCGTGATGTGGTCAATGTGTGTATGCTGCGTCAGTTCAAGGTATTGCAGTATTGCTCCCGCCGCTATCAGTCCCTCAGCGAGGTTTTGTACGCCAAAGCCCTTCATGTTCTTCACCTTGAAGTGTCGGTGCAGGCGTTGCGTGGCAGTCTGTTCGGTGAACACCCAGTCGTCGAGTTCGAAGAGGCATAGGCGTGATCCGAACATCTGTTCAGCCTGCGCCTTGCGTCCTCGTTCTACGAGTATCTCCTTAGGCTGGAAGTCTGCCAGCATTTTGTCTATATACTCGTGGTTGCCTTGGTCTACGAGGAACTCGCCAGTAGAGATGTCGAGTAAAGAGAGTCCGAAGCAGCCTTTACCGAAGTGTAGTGCGCAGAGAAAGTTGTTCTCCTTATAGTTCAGCACGTTGTCCTGCATTGCCACACCAGGTGTGACAAGCTCTGTTATGCCTCTTTTAACGAGTTTCTTCGTCAGCTTAGGGTCTTCCAGCTGGTCGCATATTGCCACTCTCCTACCTGCACGTATGAGTTTAGGCAGATATGTGTCGAGAGCGTGGTAAGGAAAGCCTGCCATGGCGTCGCCCTGCGTAGCACCGTTGTTGCGCCTTGTGAGGGTGATGCCGAGTATGCGTGAAGCATCGAGAGCGTCGTCGCAGTAAGTCTCGTAGAAGTCACCGCAGCGAAACAGTAGCAGGGCGTCGGGGTGCTTTGCCTTAAAGTCAAAAAACTGTTTCATCATCGGTGTCAGTTCACCGTCTTTCTTTGCCATTACTTGCTAAATTAAGAAATAAGAATTAAGAATTAAAAATTAAGAATAAAGAATTATGATTACTTATGATAGGCAATTTTTAATTAAGAATTATGATTACTTATGATAGGCAATTGTTGGCAAGCAACACCGTCTCAACAGTAATCATAATTCTTAATTTTTAATTATTAATTCTTTAATTTTCTTCCCCTCACCATTAGGTATCCTCCTAAGATGATGAAGGGAATAGAGAGAATCTGCCCCATGTCGATAGGCAATGCAGCCTCAAACGCCTCCTGTACCTCTTTAGTGTATTCTACAAAGAAGCGGAAGAGGAAGATGGCGAAGATGACGAGACCTGTAAAGAAGCCTGTGCCTACGCGCTCTGGGTGTTTCTTCCACATGAAGTAAAGCACGAAGATAAGTATGAAGTACGCTATTGCCTCGTAGAGCTGTCCTGGGTGTCGTGGTATCATGTCTACCCTCTCAAAGATGAATGCCCAAGGCACATCGGTAGGCTTGCCTATAATCTCTGAGTTCATGAGGTTGCCAAGGCGTATGAAGGTGGCGGTAAACGGTACCGCCAGTGCAATGATGTCGCATACCGTCCATACCTTCATCTTCATATTGCGGCAGTAGAGCAGCAGGGCGAGCAGCAGACCAATGGTGCCACCGTGCGATGCCAGTCCTTCGTAGCCTGTGAAGTGCCAGCCGCCAAATGGGTCTTGACGTATGGGGAGCAGCATCTCTATGATGTGTGTGCCACTGCTGAGGAAGTAGCCAGGCTCATAGAACAGGCAATGGCCTAAGCGTGCGCCAGCTAATATTCCGAGGAAACAATAGAAGAAGAGTGGCTCAAACTTCTCGTCGGCTATCTTCATCTTGCGATATATGTACTTAACGGTGAAATAAGACAGTAGTAGTCCTATCAGCCAGCAAGTGGAATACCAGCGTATGGCAACGGGACCGACGTTGAAGATTACAAGGTCGGGATTCCAGTGGACGAACATTAATAATTCATAATTCATAAATAATGAACTTGCATTCTTAAGAATTAAGAATTATGATTACTTCTATAACTTGATAAATCAAAAGTTAATCATTGTAGTCGTTATTGTTTTCAACATTACTAAATGATAAATGGTAATCACATCTTTTAATTCTTAATTTTTAATTTAAGTTAGACGTTGAATCTGAAGTGCATGATGTCTCCGTCCTGCACAACGTATTCCTTACCCTCTATGCCGAGCTTGCCAGCTTCACGAATGGCAGCCTCAGAGCCGTATTTGATGTAGTCGTCGTACTTTATTACCTCGGCGCGGATGAATCCTTTTTCGAAGTCGGTATGTATAACGCCAGCACACTGTGGTGCTTTCCATCCTTTGTGGTAAGTCCATGCCTTTACTTCCATCTCGCCAGCTGTGATGAACGTCTGGAGATTGAGCAGAGAGTATGCCTTCTTGATAAGGCGGTTAACGCCAGACTCTTCCAGTCCTAACTCTTCAAGGAACAGCTGTTTGTCTTCGTATGACTCGAAGCCAGCGATGTCCTCCTCCGTCTTCGCTGCCACTACCATTGACTCTGCCTTCTCTTCCTTAGCCAGTTCCTCTACCTTACGGGTCCATTCGTTACCGTCCTTAGCAGAGTTCTCGTCTACGTTGCATACGTAGAGTACGGGCTTGCTGGTCAGGAGGAAGAGGTTCTTGGCAGCTTCCTGCTCTTCTTTAGAGTCGAACTCTACGGTGCGCGCGTTCTTTCCTGCATCGAGAGCCTCCTTATACGCAGTCATAACGGCTAACTCCACCTTGGCTTCCTTATTACCAGTAGAAGCCACCTTGGCTGTCTTGGCAAGACGTGACTCAATGGTCTCAAGGTCTTTCAGTTGCAGTTCGGTGTCTATTATCTCCTTATCGCGTATTGGGTCAATGGTACCGTCGACGTGTGTGATGTTCTCGTCTTCGAAACAACGCAACACATGTATAATAGCGTCGGTCTCACGTATGTTGCCAAGGAACTTATTGCCCAGTCCTTCGCCCTTGCTTGCGCCTTTTACAAGTCCTGCGATGTCAACAATCTCGCAGGTTGCAGGTACTATCCTGCCTGGGTGTACTATCTCAGCGAGCTTTGTCAGTCGTTCGTCTGGTACGGTGATGACGCCTACGTTAGGTTCTATTGTACAGAAAGGGAAGTTAGCTGCCTGTGCCTTTGCACTTGAGAGGCAGTTGAATAGAGTAGACTTGCCTACGTTAGGCAGACCTACTATACCACATTTTAATGCCATGTCTTGTTGTTTTGTTGTTTTGGGTGTTGGTAGATTAGGAGATTGGTCGTATGGTAGATTAGGAGATTGGTCGTATGGTAGATTGGTATGTATGCAACCCCATATTCTCCCTAACGACGAATCGGCAAATTATCTAATCTCCCAACCCATTAAATTCCTAATTCCTTTATTATATTCTCTACTTGTTCAGTTTTCGTCATAGTGTAGAAGTGTAGCACAGGGAAGCCTGCCTTAATGAGCTTCTCTCCTTGCGCTATCGCCCACTCTACTCCTACCTTCTTAACATCGTCGTTGCTCTTGCATGCGTTTACCTTGTCCACAAGTGTCTGAGGCAGGTCTACTGCAAATGTCAGTGGCAACACCGTGAGCTGCGTCTTAGTAGCAAAGGGTTTCAGTCCTGGCAGGATAGGAGCGTTGATGCCCACCTTTGCGCAGCGGTCACGGAACTCTATTAGTGTGTCTGCGTCATAGCATATCTGCGTAGCTATGTACTCGGCACCAGCGTCAATCTTCTGTTTGAGGTACCCCATGTCGGTCAGTGCGTTAGGCGACTCCACGTGCTTCTCTGGGTAGCCTGCTACGCCTATGCAGAAGTCGGTGTGATGACAAGTGTTAGGTTCTCCGTCAATGAAGATGCCGTTGTTCATGTTGATAATCTGCTTTACCAGTCCGTCGGCGTGTGCGTGTCCGTCCTTGTTTGCCACAAAGCGGTGTGCTCCAGGCATGGCGTCGCCACGCAGTGCAAGCACATTCTGTATGCCGAGGAAGTCAAGGTCTATCAGAGTGTCTTCGATGTCGTAACGTGACTGTCCTCCGCAGATGAGGTGTGGCACTACCTCTATGTTGTATTTCTGCTTAATAGCGGCAGATACGCCCACTGTACCGGGACGACGTCGCATAATGTGCTTCTGTATCAGTCCGTCGGGACGCTCAGTGTACTTTATCTCTTCTCTGTGGCACGTCACGTTGATGAAGGCGGGGTTAAATGGTACGAGGCGGTCTATTGCGCCAAATATCTTGTCAAGTCCGTCACCTTTCAGTGGTGGCAGGAGTTCAAAGGAGAAACGAGGTTTGCCCGACTCCTTGGCTTGGTTTATTATGTCTATTATCTTCATTGTTGTTTGGTTGTTTGGTTGTTTGGTTGTTTGGTTGTTTGGTTGTTTGGTAGATTAGTTGTTTGGTGGTTTGGTTGTTTGGGCGTTTAGCATACTCCCAATCTCCCAAACGACTAAACCACTAATCTCCCAAACGACCAAACGACCACCCCCCTAAACCACAAAATACTTCTCAGGGCTATTGGCGAAGATGATGCCGCAGATGCTTTCGCCAGGGTTTATCATGTAACTGTCGGTTAGAGAGAGTCCCGTCTCCTCTCCTATTCCGAGTATGTCGAACACCTGTTGCTTTGTGCTGTGGTCAGGACAAGATCCGTAGCCGAACGCCATGCGGATGTTCTTCTTTCCCCAGTGCAGTGTGTCGCGCAGGTCTATGGACAGCTTTTCTGCCATAGCCTCAGTCAGTCGGTCGGCAAGTAGTTTCAGCATAATGGCGTGATACTCATCGCCATCGGCACGGTAACGTTCCTGCATCTCTGCCACTCCTACTCCAGCGCTGACGATAAACGGACAGAGGTAGTCTTCAGGTGGTTCTGCCCCACTCTCTCGCTGCATCACGTAGTCGGCAAGACACTTTGTCTCAGGCTCATCGCGCAGAGAGCGTTGCATAGGCATACGGTGCTCGTTGCCCTTAGCGTCCTTTATTATAATGTCGTCGCCTTCAGCCCATGCAGGCAGTATCTGTGCCCTTGTCTGTAGTCGGAGCAGTCTGAGGCGTATAATCTTATCTAACAACTGCTGTGCGTCACGGTATAGCTTCTGTGCTTCCCCACCCTTTTCCTTGTCGTCAAGCAGTTCTGGGAAATGTCCTTTCAGTCCCCATGCCGAGAAGAAGTACTGCCAGTTGATGAGTGGTATCAGTGGATTGCAGCACATACACTCGCCCTTTGGGTGTATCAGCGAGTGGTTGTCAGACTTTATTAGTATCCTTGCCTCTGCCGTAGGCACTACCACCTCCTCTGCTTTCTTTATGTGTCGTCGACGCTGTGCCTCCTCAAGCGTCAGTTTAGGTTTCTTAGCAGCTTCGTTGCGCAGATAGTTCTCTCGCACGATGCGTTGCTGCGCCTTCAGCTCCGCTATATATTCCTCACGGTCGCTGGCGAGTAGTCGGCGTATGATGGCAGGGTTATCAGCAGCAGCTCTCACCTGTATGACAATGCCGTCAGGGTATTCTGGTGCCATCTTTACGGCAGTATGCAGCGTTGATGTAGTGGCACCGCCAACCAAGACAGGTGTTGTCATGCCTTCATGACGCAGAGCTCTGAGTACGTTAATCATCTCATCGAGCGATGGTGTGATGAGTCCGCTGAGTCCTATCACTGCGGCATTATGTTTCTTTGCCGCTTCTATAATAGTCTCAGTATCAACCATTACGCCAAGATCCATCACGTCGTAGCCGTTACACTGCGTTACTACGCTGACGATGTTCTTGCCTATGTCGTGAACGTCGCCCTTCACGGTTGCCATGAGGATGGTGGGCTGGGCTGCGGGAGCGGTTGACGTAGAGGCGTCACTGCACGAGGATTTGCCTGCATCGCATTCAGATTCGCTGTCATTGCTTGCAGGCTTTTGTGCGGTCATGTATGGTTCGAGCACCGCCACCGCCTTTTTCATGACGCGAGCAGACTTCACCACCTGTGGCAGGAACATCTTGCCCTGTCCGAATAGTTCTCCCACCTGTTCCATAGCCGGCATAAGGTAGTTGTCAATCACGGCGAGGGCAGTGCCAGCCTCTTGGTATGCCTCTTCTGTGTCAGCCTCTATATGGTCAGTCAGTCCCTTGAGCATGGCGTGGTTAATGCGTTCGTGGAGTGGGGCAGTGCGCCAGTCATCTTTCGGTGCGGCAGCCTTTCCTCCCGCTCCCTCAGCGGCTTTTCGGGCGTCCTCCGCCTCTTTAATAGCCTGTGCAAAGTCAATCAGTCGCTCGCTGGCACCGCTGTCACGGTTCAGTATCACGTCTTCCACAGCCTTTAGCATATCCTCAGGAATGTCAGAGTATATGGTAGTCATGGCAGGGTTGACGATACTCATGTCGAGTCCTGCCTGCATAGCGTGGTAGAGGAACACGGAGTGCATAGCCTGTCGTATCACATTGTTGCCGCGGAACGAGAAGCTGAGGTTGCTGATACCGCCCGAGAGGTGTGTCTCAGGCATCTCAGAGTGTATAGTTCGGCAGGCTTCAATGAACGCTCTGCCGTAGTCGTCGTGTTCAGGCATACCTGTGGCAACAGCCAGTACGTTAGGGTCGAAGATGATGTCTTCGCCAGGGAAGCCATTGTCTGTCAGTAGTTTGTAAGCGCGTCGTGCCACGCTTACCTTGCGTTCGTAGGTGTCTGCCTGTCCCTTTTCGTCAAACAGCATCACCACAGCCGCCGCTCCCATAGAGTGAACGTAGTGTGCCTTGGCGAGGAACTTCTCTTCGCCTTCCTTCAGAGATATAGAGTTGACAATGCTCTTACCCTGCACGCACTGTAGACCAGCCTTGAGGATGTCCCACTTAGAGGAGTCGATCATCACAGGCACGCGTGCTATCTCAGGTTCAGAGGCAATGAGGTTGAGGAACGTTGTCATGGCGTCGATGCCGTCAATGAGTCCGTCGTCCATGCAGACGTCGATAACTTGCGCTCCGTTGTCTACCTGATTGCGTGCCACGGAGAGTGCCTCGTCGTATTTCTTCTCTTGTATCAGCCTTTTGAACTTTGCCGATCCTGCCACGTTAGTACGCTCGCCAACGTTTACGAAGCCCGTCTCCTTACACAGTCTCAGTGCTTCAAGACCTGATAGGGTTGTGGTTGGGAGGTTTAGTGGTTTAGTGTTTTTGTCGTTTGGCAGTGGGCGAGGAGAGTGGTGCTTCGCCACTTCCGCGAGAGCCTTGATGTGTGCAGGTGTAGTACCGCAGCAACCTCCATAGATATTCACAGGACTATGGTGTGTATTATCTTCCGTCTCACCAGCAGAGAGGAACTCTTCGGCAGCTTCAGCAAATGTCTCAGGCGTCTCGTCATATCCGCCCATCACGTTAGGCAGACCAGCGTTGGGGTGTACAGAGATAGGGCAGGGAGCTATCTTCGCTATGCGTTTTAGCCATGGCAGCAGCTGTCGTGCGCCAAATCCGCAGTTCAGACCTATCGACAGCAGGTTGCCGTGGGTCAGTGAGGCTACGAAAGCCTCAACTGTCTGTCCTGACAGCGTGCGACCAGAAGCGTCAGAGAGAGTTCCAGACACCATGATAGGAATGTCGATGCCAAGTTCTTCCGCAAGGTCAGTAATGGCTTTTATGGCAGCCTTAGCGTTGAGAGTGTCGAAGATAGTCTCAATGAGCATAACGTCAGCCCCACCATCGAGCAGTCCCCTTACCTGTTCGCGGTAAGTGTCATACAGCTGTTTGAACGTCACGTCGCGCTGTGCTGGGTTGTTAACGTCTGCCGACATTGACGCAGTGCGGTTGGTAGGACCGATAGAACCTGCCACGATACGCGCTCCTGCACGTCGTGCACACTCAGCGGCAGCTTTGCTGATGTCGTACACAAGATTCTCCAGAGCATAGTCAGCAAGCGAGAAGCAGTTGCTGTTAAAGGAGTTAGTCTCTATGATGTCCGCTCCTGCCTCAATGTAGTCGCGGTGCATACGCTCAATGATGTGGGGCTGCGTAAGGCACAATACGTCGTTGCATCCCTTCAGAGGCACACTGTGCTCCTTAAACATCTCGCCTCTGAAGTCCTCTTCAGTCAGTGCCAGATGCTGAAGATATGTGCCCGTAGCACCATCGAGTATGAGGATTCTCTCCCTCATTATGTCCTGAATATCTTTTCGTGTCATGTTCGGTTGTTGGTGTTGCTTTATGCGTACTTGTATAGTATATACCAATTTGCAAAGTTACTAATAAAAGTTTGAATTAGCAAATTTTACTTTCTCTATACCTTGTAATTGCCTTTTTTTTGTTAATTTTGCAGCTGAAATAGATTTGTGACTATTCTGCTATAGTTGATACATAAGCAGATACAGACTGTAATCACAATGCTTTCGCAATGCGATGTGATAGAGAACACAAGGTAAAAGCGTTGTTATAGCAGAGTAAAATGATATATACGAGATAACTGCTCTGTAACTCGTTGTTATATAGTTGAATACATTTAGAATACCTGTCGTTGACAAAAAAGGTGAAAGATAATGTAAGATACGGCAAAAACAGTTACAGGATTTACCATCCATTCATTATTTATAGACTAACCACAAAATACATTACAATTATCAAGATGAAGAAACTTCTTACTATTGCACTTGCCTTGGGTATGTTAGCCCCTGTGCAGGCTAAGACTGTAAAGAAAACTACCGAGCCTAAGTATGCGGGTTACAT
This sequence comes from uncultured Prevotella sp., assembly GCA_934229335.1. Taxonomy (GTDB): domain Bacteria; phylum Bacteroidota; class Bacteroidia; order Bacteroidales; family Bacteroidaceae; genus Prevotella. Next base: position 5,259 of record CAKQDQ010000037.1, on the reverse strand, counting down.
CTTCGCGTACTTTGAGGGTAGGGGAGAGGGAAAGTTGCAGGAACACCTGCGCTTTGCCGTCAGTGAGGACGCTAAGAACTGGTATGCCCTCAACAACAACCGCCCCGTGGTGCTCAGCGACAGCATCAGTAACAGCGGTGGCATACGCGATCCGCACATCCTGCGTGGCGAGGACGGACAGTACTACATTGTGGCTACTGACATGAACACCGTGAAGTATGGTTGGAAGGAGAACCCTGGCATAGTGCTCATGAAGTCGAAGGACCTCATAAACTGGAGCCACGCTAAGATTAACCTCTCTCAGGACTGGCCTGCCTTTAAGGACGCCTACTGGGTGTGGGCACCGCAGACCATCTACGACCGCAAGGCTAAGAAGTACATGATATACTTCACCCTACAGCGCACGGGCGATGGACGCAAGTCGCTCATCACTTATTACGCCTACGCCAACAAAGACTTCACCGCCTTTGAGGGTGAGCCTAAAGTGCTCTTCTCGGCTAAGTACGGCTCTATAGACAACGACATCATTGAGCGCAACGGCACTTATCACCTCTTCTACAAGGGTAATACGAAGAACGCTGAGGGCAAGGAGATTAAGAACGGCATACAGCAGGCTACGGCGAAGAGCCTCACATCTGGAAAGTGGAAGGAAGACTTTAAGTACATTGACGCCTATGCCGACACACGTACTGGCGTGGAGGGTAGCGGAGTGTTCAAGCTCAACGACCGCGACGAGTACGTCATGATGTACGACCTCTACGGCAGTGGACGCTATGAGTATCAGACATCTAAGGACCTTACAACGTTTACCACTAAGCCACGGTCGTTTAACAAAAACTTCTTCCCACGCCACGGCACGGTGATGTCTGTCACTGCCGACGAGCTCGAGCGTGTGCAACAGAAGTGGGGCTACGTCTTGCAACATGACTTTGTAAGCACTGGCAACCCTATCATACGCGACAAACACACTGCTGACCCTGCCGTGATGGTAGAGAACGACACGCTGTGGCTCTTTGCTGGTCACGACATGGAGGGCAACCAGAGGGGCTATGTGATGCGCGACTGGCTGCTTTACTCTACTACCGACATGAAGCACTGGACGGAATATCCATCGCCTCTGAACATAGAGGCTTTCAAATGGGCGAAGAGTAAGCAGGCATATGCAGGACACGTAGTGAAGCGCGGAGGCAAATACTACTGGTATGTATCTACTAACTGGTGCGGCATCGGTGTGGCTGTCAGCGACAAGGTGACGGGACCTTACGAGGACGCCATAGGCAAACCCTTGCTTACCAACAAAGATTGCTTCGACTCAAAGCACAGTTGGGCGTGCATAGACCCTGCGATACTTATTGATGACGACAACACACCTTACATCATCTGGGGCAACAAAGAGTGCTATATCGCCAAGTTGAAGGACAATATGACGGAGATTGACGGCAAGGTGCAACGCATTGATGTGCCCAACTTTACAGAGGCACCATGGCTGCACAAGTACAACGGTAAGTACTACCTTACCTACGCCAGCGAGTGGCCAGAGAAGATAGCTTATGCCGTAGCCGACAACATCATGGGACCTTACAAGCCTATGGGCGTGATAAGCGAGATAGCGGGTAACAGCAACACCACTCATCCCGCCATTGTAGAGTTTAAGGGCAAGTGGTATTTCTTCTCACATAATGGCGGTTTGCCAGATGGTACAAGCTATAGTCGCTCTGTCATAGCAGAACCTATGTATTATAATGCTGACGGCAGCATCAAGAACATTCCGCCAACGGCAAAGGGAGCAAACTAATTGCTAAATTAAAAATTATGATTACCATAGAGCGTAGGCTTTACGCTTTAAGGTAATCATAATTTTTTTTGTGCAGTCACTAAGGACGTATTTTGTATATGAGTGGTAATTTATAGCACCACCTTAGTTCATAATCACCGTGCTTCCTCGTCCGTCTATCTGTACAACTGTTATGCCTTTCTTGCCGTTGAGAGAGACATTGTAGTTGGATGTGCCCGCAGGGATAGTGAAACACTTAATCTGTTTACCGTCAGAGGAATATATACGGCAGGCGAGGGGATGACCACACTCCTCGGCAAGGGTGATGCTGATGTCGCCGTTAGCCGTAGGACGCACCGTGACGTCGCTGAGGTGACGCTTAGAGATGCCGTCAACACCCGACAGCCCGAGCACCTCTAACAATCCAGCGTAGGCGTCAATCTCACCGTAGCCAAAGTCGTTGTTAGGGTAGGAGAGAGTAGTGTCGGGGTGACGTGAGGTCTTCTCTATCACCTTCATGATGCGCTCTCGCGTCAGTGTGGGGTCTGCCTGTAGCCATAAGGCTATGGTGCCAGCGACGACAGGTGTCGCCATCGACGTGCCGTAGCCGTTGTAGTAGCGGTAAGTCTTTCCGCCAAAGGGTACCTCTGCGGCACATAGGTTGTAGGGATCGCTTGCTTGCGACTGGTCAAAGCTGTTGTATGCCGCTACGATGTATACTCCTGGTGCCATCACGTCAGGCTTCGTCAGACCGTGAAGCGTAGGACCAACAGACGAGAATGTGGCGCGTTTGCCCATCTCTCCGAGGTATGTACCTTGCGTCTCGCCCTTCAAGGTGGTGTAGGTGCTACGCCATGTGGTGGCACCTACAGCGATAACGCTTGGCAGAGCGGCAGGAGTGTTTATCGTGCCGCCACGTTCGCCACCGTCAAGTTGTACATTGTTGAGGCTGATAGGCAAGAAGTCGGCTAATGGTGCGTATAGCTCTGCCTCGTCACCGTCGGAGGTTATCGTTATGATGTAGTCTTGGGCAGACAGTTCCTTGTCGCCTTTGGTAATGAAAATGTCGTAGCCTATGTTGCTGTTGTCAAAGCCATCGTAGCCAGGATACACGTCAATCAGCATACCGTCGAGTGTCTCTTTGTCTTGAAACTGATTGTGGACGTATGGCACCAAGCCGCTCTCAGATGTTATTTCGCCATCTTTCGAGGTGCAGTCTAAGACGATTCTTGTAGCGTTACCCTGCACATTGTCGTCTGATATGTCTTGAATACACAGCGTAATTCTTCCGCCTTTTGTTTTCATCGCCATCTGAAGAGCATCGTCGTTAGAGCTGTCTAACAGTCCGCCAGCGATAGTGCTGCCACTGCCTAACACCAGTTTGTTGCGCTCAAGCTTGCCGTCGTTGCCCGCTGCCGCCACGATAATCTTGCCAGGTCCCGTCATTCGCTCGAAATATTGTTCCAACAGCGCGTCCTCGTCGGTCATATCCTGCTGTCCGCCAGCACTATAGTTGATTACGCATGGCTGTCCTATAGAGTCGGCATAGTCAAAGATGTTTTGGAATGTCAGAGCCTCTGTCGCCGTAGTAAGCTTCTCCAGCAGTTCCTTGTTCAGCAGGTCTCTGTTGTCACCCAATACAGTAGTGGTGAGATACAAGTCAGCCTCTGGTGCCACACCCTTGAACGCTGTGCCCCATCCAGAGCCAGCGGCAGTAGAAGCCGTATGTGTGCCGTGGAACGACAAGTGGCTGTCGCGGCTACACTGTGCGCCTATTATCGCTGTGGTGTCGGTATATAGCGTGCCAAGTGGAAAACTGCCCTCGTGCAGCTCCGTCATGTCAGCGGGAGTAGTGAAGAAGTCCCATGCTCGCACTATCCTCAGGTGACCGTCAGAAAGAGAGCGGAAAGCAGGGTGAGAGTAGTCGTGCGCTATGTCGATGTCGCCTACAAGCACCCCTTGTCCGTTGAACATTGACGGCAGACCGACGCCTTGCTGCACCTTGTCAGCGTTGATAGTTCGCAGTGCGTGGTCCATCAGTGGCTTGTGGTTGAGCGCACTTGCCTCCATATACCTTATGCCCTGTCGCTCAGATAGCGTAGCTATTTGATTAACAGGCACATTAGCTATGTGTATGTCGCCTTGATGTCGCACGCAGAAAGGGGCAATATCAGCCTCGTCGCCCTTAACGAAAACAAGCAATTTACTATTGTTTCCCGTGAAACTTTTTCCTCTTACGGCAGCGTTATTGTCCTGTACGAGGCGGCATAGCTGGCGCGACATCTTGCTATAGTTTTGTGCTCCTGCCATTGTGGTGGCGAGGAGCAGCGGGATAAGGAGTTTATTCATTTTGCGTAATGTGGTTAAAAGTGAAGTGGAGTAGGGGCGACGGTGACGTAAAAACGTCACCGCACAAGGAACAATGATGGTGGGGAGGAGCTTGTTTTTACCTCAAGAGGAGCTTGTTTTTACCTCAAGAGGAGCTTGTTTTTACCTCAAGAGGAGCTTGTTTTTACCTCTATAGGAGCTTGTTTAACCTTAAACATGCCCGATAATAGGTATCTCTTCCTCCCCTGTGGGGGAGGTTAGGAGGGGGGCTTGAAGGTTTTTGGAATGGGGGCTTGGAGGTATTAAGGCTGGGGGCTTAATGCGCTTCCAGCCAGTTGTTGCCCCAACCGCAGTCGGCAACGAGAGGTACGGCGAGGTTAGCGGCGTTCTGCATCTCCTCCATCACAAGGCTTTGCAGCTGTTCTTTCTCGTTTACAGGTACCGAGAAGTTCAGTTCGTCGTGAACCTGCAGAATCATCTTAGCGTGCAGTCCCTCCCTCTTTATGCGGTTGTGAATGTGTATCATCGCCACCTTCATAATGTCTGCTGCTGTGCCTTGTATAGGAGCGTTAACAGCATTACGCTCAGCGAAAGAGCGCACCGTGGCGTTGCGCGACGTGATGTCGGGCAGGTAGCGACGTCTGCCCATCAGCGTCTCGGCGTAACCACATTCCGCTGCCTTCTTCTTAGCATTTTCAATAAAGTCCATAACCTTCGGGAACGTCAGGAAGTATCCGTCTATCAGCTCTTTAGCCTCACGTCGGTCGATGCCTAATCCTTGTGCGAGACCGAAGGCAGAGATGCCGTAGATGATGCCGAAGTTGGCACTCTTAGCCTTGCGTCGTTCGTCTTTCGTCACCTCGCTGATGTCCTTATGGTAAATCTTAGCAGACGTAGCAGCGTGAATGTCCTGTCCGTTGACGAAGGCAGAAATCATGTTCTCGTCGCCAGAGAGACTCGCCATGATGCGCAGCTCCACCTGACTGTAGTCGGCAGAGAAGAACATCTCGCCCTCTTCTGGTATGAAGCAGCGTCGTATCTCCTTGCCGTCCTCCGTCCTAATAGGTATATTTTGCAGGTTAGGGTCAGACGATGACAGTCTGCCCGTTGCCGTTACACATTGGTTGAAGGATGTGTGTATATGCCCAGTGCGTGGG
>CAKQDQ010000036.1 GCA_934229335.1 uncultured Prevotella sp. | reverse complement strand
CCTACAAGATGTATGAGTATTAAGGAAGTACCAATAGCGAGACCTGCCATATTACCTGCACCTTTTTTTTCGTCTGTACTACCTAATACTACAAGTACAAACAGGGTTGTGAGTATTGTTTCGGCTATAACACCATTTATTACTCCGCCTGCACATACATTTGCGCCTGTCGTTGTTCCACCAGGAAGGTCTGGAGCGGTGTTTACCATAACAAAGAGCAGACACGATGCAAGGATTGCTCCAATGGTCTGGAATACCATATACATTGCCGCATCTTTTACTGATATTCGCTTGGAAAGCAGACAACCAAGTGTAATGGCAGGATTTATATGGCAACCACTAACTCCTCCAATGGTGTATGCCATAGCTATAACAGATATGCCGAAAGCGAATGCTGTGCCTACTACAGATGCAGTGTCTACGCCACAGTTAAGACTGATAGCTGCTCCGCAGCCAAGGAATGTGAGGACGAATGTACCAATTAATTCCGCTAAATATTTCCTCATAATGTGATTTTTTAGAACTTATGTAAATATAAGTTAGGTGGATATTATAACAAAATAGCATGAGGAAGGCTGGTGCCCCAACCTCCTTCATGCTGTGATTATCTTATAAATATGTGTGATTCCATATTTATTGTCGTGTTTTAGTCGTATAGGAATTCTTCTAAGAGTAAGTTTGTGTTCAAGTATCTCATGAATACTTGCTTATGTTCAGGTAATTAGTAACTCCTTGCTATGAGAACACGGCATTTAGATGGCTTACCAGAAACCATGTCGGTGCCAGGTGTCTGCTCAAATGCGAAAGGCACACAGCGGATTGTTGCTTGTGTCTCTTCCTTTATCTTAGCTTCTGTTTCTGCTGTACCATCCCAATGGCAAAGGAAGAAACCACCATCCTTAACTTTTGATTTGAACTCTTCGTAGTCATCACATTCGTAAATATGTGCATCACGGAACGCCTTAGCTTTTTTGAAGATGTTTTCTTGGATGTCATCAAGAAGATGCTCTACGTGTTCAGCAAGGCCTTCAAAACCTACTGTTTCTTTCTCAAGTGTATCACGACGCATGATTTCTACTGTGCCATTTTCAAGGTCGCGACCACCCATAACGAGTCTTACAGGAACGCCCTTCAACTCATAGTCTGCAAACTTAAAGCCTGGACGCTTATTGTCTGCATCGTCATATTTCACGCTAATACCTTTCGCACGGAGTGCATCTATGATTGGTTGGAATTTTTCAGCTATTTGAGCTTGCTGTTCACCCTTGCCGATAGGGATTATGACTACCTGTAATGGGGCAAGACGTGGAGGCAAAACGAGACCATTGTCATCAGAGTGAGTCATGATAAGTGCGCCAATAAGACGTGTGGAAACGCCCCATGATGTAGCCCATACGTATTCTGGCTTGTTTTCCTTTGTGAGGTATGTAACATCAAAGGCCTTAGCAAAATTCTGACCGAGGAAGTGAGATGTACCAGACTGTAATGCCTTACCATCCTGCATCATAGCCTCAATGGTATATGTGTCAAGCGCACCTGCGAAACGCTCGGTTTCACTCTTTACGCCTTGCATAACAGGTACCGCCATCCATTCTTCTGCGAAGGTAGCATATACCTTAAGCATCTTCTGAGCTTCAGCTTCAGCCTCTTCACGTGTAGCATGAGCAGTGTGTCCCTCTTGCCAAAGGAATTCTGATGTACGAAGGAATGGACGTGTGCGCATTTCCCAACGCATCACGTTACACCACTGGTTGCACATAAGCGGCAGATCACGCCAAGAATGTATCCAATTTTTGTATGTGTTCCATATAATAGTCTCTGACGTAGGACGAACTATAAGCTCTTCCTCCAACTTGGCGGCAGGGTCAACAACGACACCGTCACCAGCCTCGTTAGTTTTTAGGCGATAATGGGTAACTACTGCGCACTCTTTAGCAAAGCCTTCTACGTGCTCAGCTTCTCTTGAAAGGAAAGATTTTGGAATCAGAAGAGGAAAGTATGCGTTTTGAGCACCTGTTTCCTTAAACATCTTGTCAAGTTGCTGCTGCATCTTTTCCCAAATAGCGTAACCGTATGGTTTGATAACCATGCAACCACGGACTGCAGATTGTTCTGCAAGGTCAGCTTTTACAACCAAATCGTTGTACCACTGACTGTAGTTGTCAGCGCGTTTTGTTAATTCTTTAAGTTCTTTTGCCATTATTTTATGATATTGATATACTACGTGATATGAGTGCAAAGTTAATAAAAATAACTGATAATCTACATAAAACATACGTATTTATCATTAAATTATAATAATTTTCTCTTTATCTCTTTTATGTTATGTTTTTTTTGATTAACTTTGGACATAAATTAAAACAGAGAGTTATGGCTAATAAAAGAAATCTTAAACGAGAAATAAACTATATCTGCAGTGAGATGTTTGCGGAATGTGTCGCTTTGTCTTTGTATAATAACGCTAATATAGAAGAATCGAATGTTGATTCATTGTTGAAATCTATCATGGATCTTCATTCTGATTATATTATGCGAGTGTCACATCCTGAACCAGGAATGAAACCGCGTGAATATTATAGATGCTTAGTTGATAGCTTTAATAATGATGCTAATGAGGTCGTGGACCAAATATGTAACCTGTACTAAACGATTATGAAATTGTTGTGTCAATGGTTTCTGTATAATGTCTTGGGCTGGAAAAAGGAAGTGACAGTGGAGCATCCTGACAAATATGTGATATGTCTTGCACCGCATACCAGTAATTGGGATTTCCTGATAGGACAGTTATACTCAAAGGCTGAGGGGCTACATTCTAACTATTTGATGAAGAAAGAATGGTTCTTCTGGCCTTTGGGGATACTCTTTCGTAAGATGGGGGGGATACCGGTATATCGTGACAGAAAGTCAAGTATGACGGAGGTGTTGGCAACTACGGCAAGAAATAACAAAAAATTCCATCTGACTATAACACCAGAAGGTACAAGAAGTTATAATGCGGAATGGAAAAAAGGATTCTATTTCATCGCTTATGGTGCTAATATTCCAATCCTTTTGTATGCTTTGGATTACAAAAGCAAACTGATAAAATGTACAAAGAGTGTCGTCCCGACTGGCAATATAGATGTTGATCTGCCGATGATTAAGTCGTATTACTCTGATATTGTAGCGAAGCACCCGGAGAATTTTGGCGTGTAATCAATGTTGACAATGTTAAAAAAACTATATAAAACGATATGTTTGGTATGCTGTCTTGGTATCAGTATGCCTATTTATGCGTTGTCCTTTGAAAAGCACTTGAAGGAAATGCAAATAGATGAGAAGAACAAGGCTATTCTTCTCTATATGGATGACAATTTTGGAAAGCAACGATTGACGACAAAGGATATAAAGAAAATATATAAATCGACAACAAAAGATGTGCATAAAGCACTGCCTAAAAACTATAAAGATTTTGAAGTTCGAATATATGTAAACGGGATAGCTTTAGAAAGCATAACAGAAGATTTAGCACAAACGACTCCTGTTAAGGAGAATAGCACGAAAAAGAAACGTAAAGGCTGGTGGGGAGATGTGTCTTGGACAGGAAAACCGTGGGTTACAAATGTTTCAATACCTCACAGCGTGATAAACGGCTTGCAAGGAAAGCATTTGTCGGTATGGGCAAGTCATGGTTGTTTTTATGATAAGGCCAAGGGAAAATGGCGTTGGCAAAGACCTAATATGTTCTGCACTAATGAAGATTTGTTTACTCAAACTATAGTCGTTCCTTATTTGATTCCAATGCTGGAAAAGGCAGGAGCTAATGTTTTTACGCCTCGAGAGCGTGATTGGCAAGTCAATGAGGTGATTGTTGATAATGATGATGTTAATGTAGTAGGATACAAGGAAATTTTATCTACGGGTAAATGGAAGAACGCATCGCTATGTGGATTCGCTATGCCAAAAGGGGTAATAGATGATAACTATAATCCATTTGAACAAGGCACCGTACGACAAGCAGCTACAACAAATAAAGATAATCCGACTATCGCTATATATCAACCGACAATCCCTGAATCGGGTAGGTATGCTGTGTATGTAAGTTATGCAAGTCTTGCTAACAGTATTGATGACGCCCATTACACAGTGTACCATCAAGGACAACGTACAGAGTTCAGAGTTAATCAAAAAATGGGAGGTGGTACGTGGGTATACCTTGGCACTTTTGAATTTGATAAGGGTAATAATGATTATAATCGTGTAGAGGTATCAACTTTGTCGTCTTCTAAGGGCGTTGTGACAACTGATGCTGTGAGGTTTGGAGGTGGAATGGGTAATGTCTCTCGTGGAGGTATGATCAGCGGAATGCCGCGATGCCTTGAAGGAGCAAGGTATTACGCGCAGTGGGCAGGAGTGCCTTACTCTATATATTCTCTTTATCAAGGTGAGGATGATTATAAGGACGATATAAACTGTAGGTCTTTGATGACTAACTGGATTGCTGGTGGTTCGCCTTATGTTCCGACGAAAGAAGGAAAAGCCGTGCCTATAGATTTGTGTCTGGCTGTACATTCAGATGCCGGGTATGATAATGATATGAAATCAATATATGGCTCGCTTGCAATTTGTACAACAGATTTTAATGATGGAAAACTATATGCGGGTGTATCACGTTCACATTCGAAGGACTTTTGTGAAATGTTGTTGCAACAGTCAAAAAAAGACATAGTTTCTAAGTATGGTGATTGGAAGTGGCGTGATTTGTATGACCGCAACTATTCTGAAACAAGATTGCCGGCAATGCCTTCCGCTATCTTTGAGACATTGTCACACCAGAGTTTTCCTGATATGAAGTTGGGACATGATCCAGAATTCAAATTTACTCTTGCACGTTCTATATACAAGACAATATTGAGGTATGAAGCAAAGGCACATGGCGAAAAAGTGGTTGTTGCGCCATTGGCTCCTGTCAACTTCAGTGTTACGTTAGATAAGCAAGGTAATGCTGTATTAAACTGGACCGCTCAAAAAGATAAAGAAGAATCAACAGCGTATCCACGTTCTTATAATGTCTATATGGCAATGGGTGGTTTTGATTATGATAATGGTCGAAATATCGAGAAATCACATTTCGTACAGCATTTAGAAAAAGATTTGCTGTATAGATTTCGTGTCTCTGCGGTGAATGGAGGTGGTGAGAGTTTCCCTACAGAAGAACTGTGTGTGGTGTGGCATGGACCTGAAGCAAAGAATATACTTGTAGTCAATGGCTTTCAGCGTCTGTCGGGTCCTACGGTGATTGACACGTATGATGAGAAAGGGTTTGATATAAATGATGATCCAGGACTGTCATATGGTGTAACAGCAGGATGGTTAGGAGCTCAGCAAGTGTATTCTACTCAAACAGCTGGCAAAGAAGGTCGCGGTACGTTCGCATACTCAGGAGAGGAGCTTGCTGGACGCTTCGTCGCAGGCAATAGTTTTAACTATGTTGCGGAACACACTCTTGCCGCTCTGTCTGCTAATAAATACAATGTGTCAAGTTGTTCAAAAGATGTGGTAGAGTTGGGGGATGTGACTCTCAACGACTATGATGTTGTTGATTTACTTGTTGGTAATGAGAAGTATGTAGAGTCAACACATACCGTTTATCGTGCTTTTCCTAAGCAGCTACAGAAGCAGCTAAACGCGTATTGTCAATCTCGTTGTGGCGCATTGCTCGTTAGTGGGTCATACCTATGCAGTGATATGCGTACTGAAGAAGAAAATAACTTTCTGAAAGATGTGTTGAATATCCAAGGGGGTGGAACTATACGAGGGGCTAACTATCTGGTAATTGGTTTACAACAGACATCGTTATTGACCAACACAACAAACCCTTATCATTATGCAACAGTTCAGAGTGATGTGCTGAAACCTGTTGGCAATGACGCGTTTGTTGCAATGCAGTACTCTGATGGTCAAACAGCAGCAGTAGCTTGTCCGTTGAATACGAAAACATTTGTAATGGGGTTCCCGTTTGAATGTATAAAAAATTCCGCTCAAAGAGCATCCGTCATGAGAGGGATTCTTGATTTTTTGATAAGATAATTCTAACAAAAACAGCAAATAAAATGTACAAAATTATTTCAAATGTTTCCGGTACGAGAAGCATAGATATAACAGATGAAAATCTGCAAACAATAGATCGTTTCTCACTCTTTCGTAATCTTGTAGACAGTAATGGCATTATCGATGATAGTGTGTTAGATAAATTGCGCCTAAATGTCCGAGCTTTGGTAGAGTCAACAGGGGCTACAGACCTTCCACTTATGGATTTGTGCTTTAATGTTATTTATCATCCAAACATGAAAGCAACAGCATTACATAATCTAATAGTACTTTATGGTGAACACAAACCAGAAGAGAATGTTGACTGATTTCCTTCCTACGACAAAGAAAGAATGTGAACTAAGAGGGTGGGAGCAGCTTGATATCATACTTTTTTCAGGAGACGCCTATGTTGATCACCCTTCTTTTGGTGCCGCGGTAATAGGTCGCACTTTGGAGGCGGCTGGCTATAAGATAGCCATTGTGCCTCAGCCCGATTGGCACGGAGACTATCGTGATTTCAAAAAACTGGGCAAGCCAAGACTGTTCTTTGGCATATCACCTGGCAGTATGGACTCGATGGTAAATAAATACACTGCCAATAAGCGTCTGCGTTCAGAGGATGCCTATTCACCAGATGGAAGACACGATTGTAGACCAGAATATCCGTCTATTGTATATACAAAGATATTGAAGTCTTTGTATCCAGACGTTCCTGTAATATTAGGAGGAATAGAGGCTTCTTTACGTCGTCTTACGCATTATGACTACTGGGAGGATAGGCTTAGAAAATGTATACTGTGCGACTCTGGAGCTGATATGATAACCTACGGTATGGGTGAAAAAATCACAGTAGCATTGGCAGAAGGTTTGTCACAAGGCAAAAGCTTGACGGATTTAAGACATCTTCCTCAAATCGTATATATGTGTAAAGAGCAGGATATACCAGCAGGAATATGTCAAGATGACATCGTGTTACATTCGCATGAGGAATGTCTTGCAAACAAAAAAGCACAAGCCGAGAACTTCAGACATATAGAGGAGGAGTCCAATAAGATGCATGCACAACGCTTGTTGCAGGCAGTGGATGGTCAGTATGTAGTTGTTAATCCCCCTTATCCACCAATGACAACGGAGGAAATAGATCGTTCTTTCGATTTGCCGTATCAGAGAGTTCCACATCCCAAATACAAAGACAAGCGCATACCTGCATACGAGATGATAAAATTCTCAGTGAATTTGCATAGAGGTTGTTTCGGTGGTTGTGCGTTTTGTACTATATCCGCCCATCAGGGCAAATTCATAGCGAGTCGTTCAAAGGAAAGCATACTGAAGGAAGTACGTGAAGTTATCAAGCTGCCAGGGTTCAAAGGTTATCTATCAGATCTCGGTGGTCCATCGGCTAATATGTATGCCATGCATGGTCGTAATCTTAAAGCCTGTGAAGCTTGTAAGAAACCATCATGTCTTCACCCTCAGGTGTGTCCTAATCTTGTGACAGATCATGCTCCACTGTTAGAAATCTATCACGCCGTAGACTCTATGCCGGAGATAAAGAAGAGTTTTATTGGCTCAGGAGTACGCTATGATCTCTTGCTACATAAATCGAAAGACGAGAAAATCAACGAGACAGCTCGTCAATACACCCGTGAGCTTATATGTAAACACGTCAGTGGTCGTTTGAAAGTAGCACCAGAACATACCTCTGATACAGTGTTGCATTATATGCGAAAGCCATCTTTTAAGCTCTTTGGAGAGTTCAAAAAGATTTTTGACAAGATAAATGCAGAAGAGGGATTACGCCAACAGTTGATACCTTACTTCATTTCGTCACATCCCGGCTGTACCGAGAAAGATATGGCTCAGCTTGCTGATTTGACAAAAAGAATGGGATATAAGCTGGAACAGGTACAGGACTTTACGCCAACTCCGATGACGGTTTCAACAGAGACATGGTATACAGGCTATGATCCTTATACGTTAGAGCCTGTATTTAGTGCTAAAACACAAAAGGAGAAGCTTGCACAAAGGCAATATTTCTTTTGGTATAAGGATGATAGACAGTCATCAAAATCTTACGGCGGAGAAAAGCAGCGAGACAGAGAAAATAAAAGAACAGAGAAAGAGTGTAGACGTGGTCAAGAAAGCCGGGATAAGAAAAAATCATACAACCCCAATTTTACGTCTGGCAACAGAGTAAAAAAATCGTCAGCAAACACGAAAAAGAAAAAATAAATTAATATGCCACCTTTAGCGGAAAGATTACGTCCGAACAGTCTGGACGAATACATAGGACAGAAGCATCTCGTAGGAAAGGGAGCGGTGTTGAGAAACATGATAGACTCAGGACATATCTCCTCCTTTATCCTATGGGGTCCTCCTGGTGTAGGTAAGACTACATTGGCGCATATAATATCCAATAAACTCAATACGCCATTCTATACATTGTCGGCAGTAACAAGTGGTGTAAAAGACGTGAGAGATGTTATAGAAAAAGCAAAAAATAATCGTTTCTTCTCTCAGTCGTCACCGATATTGTTTATAGACGAAATACATCGTTTTTCAAAGTCACAGCAAGACTCATTATTGGGAGCAGTAGAACGTGGTATCGTGACATTGATAGGAGCGACAACGGAGAATCCTTCATTTGAGGTAATACGTCCATTGCTTTCCAGATGTCAGCTGTACGTGTTAAAGCCTTTAGATAAGGAGGATTTGGAAGAACTGTTACGTAGAGCTATAACAACAGACGTAGAGTTGAAGGAACGTAACATTAAGCTAACGGAAACGTCTGCATTGTTGAGATATAGCGGTGGGGACGCCCGTAAACTGTTAAATATTCTACAACTCGTAGTAGAGTCAGAGTCTACCGAGACGGTAGAGATAACAGACGAATTGGTAGTAAACAGATTGCAGCAGAATCCCTTAGCCTACGATAAACAAGGTGAGATGCACTACGATATTATCTCTGCGTTCATAAAAAGTATTCGTGGCAGTGACCCTGATGCCGCAATATACTGGATGGCGCGAATGATAGAGGGAGGAGAGGACCCGCAGTTTATTGCTCGTCGTCTTGTTATAAGTGCGTCAGAAGATATAGGTTTGGCAAACCCCAATGCTCTGCTGCTTGCTAATGCAGCCTTTGATACTGTTATGAAGATAGGTTGGCCAGAGGCACGTATAGCTCTTGCTGAGGCTTGTATATATCTTGCTTGCTCCCCCAAGAGTAACTCAGCTTACAATGCGATAAATTCTGCGCTACAGTTGGTGAAAAGTACAGGTAACCAGCCTGTACCATTGCATATACGCAATGCACCAACAAAACTGATGGAGCAGTTGGGGTATCACGATGGATACAAGTACCCTCATGACTATCCGGGGAACTTCATCCCTCAACAATATCTCCCAGATGCAGTAGCAAATGAACGATTGTGGCATGCTCAGCACATGCCTTCAGAAGAGAAACTCTATCAGAATATGTTACGCACTTGGGGTGATAGGTATAAGCAATAATTTTCTTTTACAGTAAAAAGTAAATGATTCAACTTGATAACTTACCAACAAACTAACTTTATAATGAAGAAAAAAATGCTTCTTGCACTTATGTGTGTAACAATGAGTGCATGGTCGCAGAGAAAGAAAGTAGGTGACTATATAGAGTCATTCTCAAATAATAGACCTACAGGTATGTTGCCACGAGCACAGCAGTATTTCCCTGAAGGAGACGCTTTCGCCTGTGTTAATGGTAACAATAGGTACACAAGGGCACTATATGGCTCAAATACGGACTATAGAATAGAAACATCAGATATGCCTATCTTTGCTTTGTATAAGCAGAAAGTGTACCGTAACGTTCGTTTTGTTATAGACGGAGTAAAACTGGAAACGGTGCAGTATTGCAAAGCCTTGTATGGAAAAGGTAGGCGCACCTATGTGCTAAAAGATGACAGATGGGGTAAAAACGCTGTGCTTTCTATTGAGTGCGTTATGATGCCAACGGAGGAAGGAGGTTTCTGGAAGATTGAAGCGCAAGGGTTTGATAATAAAGGTGTTCATATTAAAGCGTTAATGTGTAACATCGCGAACCCAAAGCTGCGCAGGAATGGTGATATTGGAGCGGATAAAGCAGGGAGTTTCGAGCCATCTCCAATAGATGACGGACTGTATGTTAAAGAAGCAAGTTTCAGAGGTGCTGCTATTGTAACGACCAAATACAGTGGGTCGAAAGAAGAAGGCCACCTTCTGAACATCATACCATCACACCTGAAAGACTTTACTTCAATATCTAAGTCATTCTCTGAGGCGCGTTCATATTTCGAGTCAATGTCAGAGAGAGTAAAATTTGTTACTCCTGACCCATACATCAATACAATAGGTTCAGCGTTGACGCTTGCTGCTGACGGCGCGTGGGATGGCGAAACATGGTTACATGGAGCAATAGGTTGGCGTATGCCACTTGCTGGCTGGCGTGCTGGATATCTTGGAGATGTTTTAGGTTGGAATGACAGAGCCATTAAACATTTTGATGCTTATGCCAACTCGCAGGTTACTGATGTAGAGCCAACTATAGAATCGCCTACACAAGACAAGACAAACAATCTTGCAAGGGCTGAGAAAAAGTGGGGAACACAGATGTATAGCAATGGGTATATATGTAGAAATCCGAACAAAAAGAATATTATGCATCACTATGACATGAATCTTAACTACATAGACGAATTGTTGTGGCATTTTCAGTATGATGCAGATACTGCTTACTTGAAAAAGATGTGGCCTGTGTTAAAGTCGCACTTAGCATGGGAGAAAAGAAATTTTGATAAAGATAATGATGGACTGTATGACGCCTATTGCTGTATTTGGGCAAGCGATGCTTTGTATTACAACGGTGGAGGCGTGACACATTCTTCTGCATACAACTATCGTGGCAATTTGCTTGCGGCTAAAGTGGCGAAGATAATAGGAGAAGACTTTGTACCTTACCAGAAAGAAGCTGATAGAATACTTGAATCTATGAATGAGAATCTATGGGTAAATGCTGGTAAGACAGGGAGATACGTGGCAGACAGTACAGCGGGGTATTCTGGTCATTGGGCAGAATATAAAGACGGAATGGGATTGAAACGAGTTCATGATGATGCAGCGTTATGGAGTGTTTACACTCCGATAGACTGTGGAGTTGGAACACCCCAACAACGGTATTCGTGTACTGAGTATGTGAATAGGTACATTCCACATATAAAAGTAGAGTCTTCTACAAAGGGAATAGATGTGGGAGACATCATATCTACAACAGATTGGTTACCTTATTCATGGTCTATTAATAACGTGGCGTCTGCGGAAATTATGCATACAGCCCTTGCTTTCTTTGAAGCTGGTAGAGCTGAGGAAGGTTATGAACTGTTGCGAGCCAATATGATGGATCAGATGTATCTTGGATGTTCACCTGCTAATTTCGGTCAGATAAGCTATTACGATGCGGCAAGAGGCGAGTCTTATCGCGATTTTGGTGACAATATTGGAATTTCTGCACGTACTTACTTACAGGGACTCTTTGGTATTGTACCGCAAGCATTAGACGGCAAATGTGTAATAAGACCAGGTTTCCCATTGACTTGGGATAGTGTAGAAGTTAAGACCCCTTACATCTCCTATAAATATAAACGCCAAGGAGACAAAGCTCAAATAGAGATAAAACAGTCATTCAGACATCCGCTTCAAATAATGGTGAGGATAAATGGTGCTGAAGGCGGCTACAATGATTACATAGGTAATGATGACGAGTGCCAGACAATAACCTTTGATTGCCCTAAGCCATTAAAAGAGAATGAGGCAAGTGTCGCGCCTGATACTATGTGGGTAAGAGAAATAATACGCTCCAACGAGATTAGAAGTTCGAAAAAGCAATATACGGTCGATATGGGAAAAGTCGCCTCGTATAATGCAAATGTCACTGACATATTCCGTAACGAGTATGTTTCTCCGCGGCCACAGTCAACATCCCTTGAAATACCAATTCAAGGCATAGGTGAATGGTGTCACCCTAAGTTTACTGTCGAAATTAACGATTCTGCGTTCCGTTCTCAAGTAGTAAACAACACCGTATCAATAGCAGGAATAAAATTCTCTACACCGCAGACTGGAAAGAATATAGCTTTTGCGTCTCTATGGGATAATTATCCTGATTCTATTGTTATTCCAGTTCAGAAACCGCGAAAAGCGCAAGCTGCCTCAATATTGCTTGCAGGTAGTACGAACCATATGCAGGTACATATTGACAATGCTTTAATAATAGCGGAGTACACTGACGGCACAAAAGACACGTTAAAACTTTATCCTCCATATAATTATTGCCCTATAGAACAAGATTATTTCGTTGATAATAAAGCGTTCAAAACCTGTACATTGAAGCCTGTACGTGTAAGCTTGTCAACAGGAAAAGTGTCACGTGAACTCGGTAAAGAGATGGGAATACCTGCAACCGAGGTGTATGGACGTGAACTAAAAGGTGGTGCAGCACAGATTCTGACAATGCAACTTAACAAAAATAAGAAAGTAAGACAATTCAAACTGAGGTGTCTCTCTAACGATATTGTTGTCGGAATAATGGGCATTACGTTGTTATAAATTATGACTATGATAAGCTAAAGTAATAGCAAAAGACCTTGCAAGGAAGGTTTGCTATGAAGAGTATAACAAGCCGATGTCACAATCACATAGCTTTAGCGATACAAAAGAGTCCAAATCGCATGACGATAGCATTGCTTTCATGGAGCGATTTGGGCTCTTTAGTTTTGTGAGATGCGCGATATTGTAGCTTAAATGCGTGAAGAAGACTAAAATTTCTTGTTAGTCTCATTTTTTCTTGCTAACTTTGCAATCGAAATGCGCAAACAAATCACCATCATAATACTTCTATTTGCTGTAATCTTCATTATGGCAAGTAATGTCATGCAGGTTGCTGTGACATCAGGCGAACAGTCTGGAGAACACAAGAAAGATAGTGTGGGCATCGATTCAGTGCGAAATGTTGCCCCGTTGTTAGACGATACTTCATCGGTCATGATAGAGGATTCATTGGCAAAAGATACCCTCGACTCATTGCAACTTGCCATTATAGCGCGTAACAAGGCTATAGACGACTCTATAAAGGCAGATTCTATCAATCGAAGAAGAAAGAATGGTATAGATGCTCCTGTAACATATTCTTCTAAAGACTCTCTCGTATATTTTGGTGATACCAAGAAAGCTTATCTTTTTGGTAATGCTAATGTAAAGTATACCGACATGGATTTGACCGCTGAGAAGATAAATATGCAGTTGGATAGCAGTCTGGTTCGTGCAACTGGTGCCTTGGATACTGCTACAAAGGCCCAATTCGGATTGCCTGTATTTGTTACAGGCTCCGACAAATATGAGACAGACACTATGGCGTTTAATTTTAAAACGAAGAAAGGTATAATCCAAAATGCCTACACCGCTCAGCAGGATGGTTTTCTTGTGTCAGAAAGATCTAAACGTGATAGTCTCGGAAATTTCTATGTAAAACACGGCAAATATACCACGTGTGATGATCCTGACCCAGACTTCTATTTTGCTATCTCACGAGCAAAAATGCGTCCGGGCAAAGATGTCATCTTTGGGCCAGCTTACCTCGTGGTGCAAGACGTCCCGTTGCCTTTTGCAATACCCTATGGCTTTTTCCCGTTTACCAAAAGTTATTCGAGCGGTTTTATCATGCCGACTTATGGTGATGAATCAGACCGTGGCTTCTATCTGCGAGATGGAGGATACTATTTCGCTATAAATGATAATGTAGACCTTAAGGTGCTGGGAGAGATATATACTAAAGGGTCATGGGGAATCTCTGCAGCGTCAAATTATAATAGACGCTACAAATATTCTGGACAGTTTTATTTCTCTTATCTTGATACACGAACAGGTGATGAGGGCTTCCCTGATTTTACTAAGACAACAAGCTTCAAAATTCAGTGGTCACACAGACAGGACAGTAAGGCTAATCCATATAGCAGCCTCTCGGCAAGCGTAAACTTCGCCTCTACAAGTTACGAGAATAGCAATCTTGGTTCACTTTATAACCCTACGGCAAGAACACAGTCAACAAGAACGTCATCAGTTTCTTGGAGTACTAACTTCTCAAGTATCGGAATGAGCTTGAGTGCTACAGCCAACGTAGCGCAGAATATGCGCGACTCGACAATAGCGTTGACGCTACCAGATCTCAATATATCAATCTCTCGTTTCTATCCTTTCCGTCGTAAACACATGGTAGGCAAAGAGCGTTGGTACGAGAAGGTGTCAATGAGCTATACAGGACACATATCTAATTCCATATCAACGAAGGAAGACAAGCTAATGCACTCTAACTTGATAAAGGATTGGAGAAACGGTATGCAGCATAACATACCAATCAGTGGTGCTTTCACAGTATTGAAGTATCTGAACATAACACCTTCTATAAATTTCACAGACCGTATGTATACCAACAAGGTAGAACGGTCGTGGAACGAAACATCACAGAAGGAAGTACAGGATACAATATACGGTTTTTACAATGTATATAACTGGAATTCATCAATATCAATGAATACCAAGGTGTACGGAATGTTTGTGCCAAACAAAAAAATATTTGGTGACAAGATTATTGCTATACGACACACTATCAGTCCGTCAATATCCTTTACCTATGCTCCAGACTTCGGAGCGTCACGTTATGGCTACTATTCTTCATACGTAAGAAGAGACGCTAACGGTAAAGAGTCTGTAGTAGATTATTCTCCTTACAGCAACAGTTTGTTCGGAGTGCCAGGACGCGGAAAAACAGGAAGCATCAGTTTTAGCGTAGACAACAACATAGAGATGAAGATACGCTCAGACAAAGATACAACAGGTGTGAAAAAGATAAGTATAATAGACCAACTGGGCGCGAGTTTCTCTTATAATATGGCGGCAGAGAAACGACCTTGGAGTGATCTTTCTACCAATATACGACTGAAATGGTGGAAAAATTATACATTCTCTATGAACGCAGTCTTCGCCACGTATGCCTATGAGTTAGATGCTAACGGAAATCCATATGTCGGTACAAGAACAGAGTACAGCAAAGGACGATTTGGACGTTTTCAGGGAATGTCACAAAATGTGTCTTATACTTTGACTCCTGACAAAATTAAAAAGCTCTTCTCGCGTTCAGACAAAAAAAAGACAACAGAAGAGACGGAGAACAATACGGACACAGGTGTAGAGAGCAATATAGATCCTATGCTTGAGAATGGCAAGAAAGGAGCAACGAAGAAAGATGCAGGAATGGCAGAGACAGATGATGACGGATATTTGAAGTTTTCATTACCATGGAGTCTTACATTCAGCTATGGCGTGACAATGCGAGAGAACACGAGCGGAACGTTCAATAAAAGTACAATGCGTTATCCTTACAAGTTTACGCAGAATCTGAACTTCTCTGGTAATTTGCGAATATCTGATGGTTGGAACATCTCGTTCACTTCAGGATATGATTTCGATTATAAAAAGCTAAGCATGACAACGGCATCCCTGGCGCGCGACTTACATTGCTTCAGTATGTCATGCTCTGTGGTTATTACACCTTATACATCGTATAACTTCTCGTTCCGATGTAATGCTGCTACGCTTACCGATGCACTCAAATATGACAAGAGGTCAAGTTATAGTAATAGCGTAAAATGGTATTAATGTACGCCGATACTATTAAAGAATATTAAAAAAAGAAAGAAGTAATGCAATAAAGTAATGTTTTTGGGTAAAAAATATTACTTTTGCATTACGATTTTAACAAGAAGGTTTTTCTGTCTTGCGATTTTTAGGTTTAACACAAGAAGAAAAACTAAAATAATCTATACACATATAATAAGAATATGGCAAACGAGGATACTCTGTTTCCTACAGAAGAAAATGTAGAGCCACAGAAAAAGAAGCGTACACGTATAACAAAGAAAGAGGTATCTGATCATGTATATAGCGTAAGTGGACTTGAGGGTGAAAACTTGGAGAAACCTAAAAGAAAACGTGGTAGACCCAGTAAGGCTGAGAAAGAAGCAATGCTGCTCGCACAAGCGGAGGTAGAGAATACAAATTCAGAAGATGCTCAAGAAGTAACTGCAATACAGAATACGGAGGAATTGAACGAAGGTACTTCTGACCTTACAAATTCTGACAACGACATTGCAGAAGGAGAGAATGTGGCTTCAATTCTACAGGCTGAAGAGGCGGAAAGTAACGTCGAAAGGAATGATATAAGAGAAAACATAGAGGTAGAGGAAGCCCCTAAAAAGAAGAGAACAAAAAAAACAAAAGAAGAAATAATAGCAGAGGCTGAAGCAAGAGCGGAGATGCTTGCCCAGAATAATCAAATGAAGGCTGCGGCTACAGCATCATCACAGATGGCTGATCAACAGAACTATGCTGTCGACCAAATTGATGATGTACCAGAAGCAATGTACGAAGATGGTACACAGGAAACGGCAGAGGGGACGGATGAAAAGCAAAATCTGTTGGAACAGCTACAGAATAAGGTGAGCGGCAGAAGAGATGACGAAATTGTTGATGCCGTATGGGAAGGAGACCCTAATGACGGAACTGATTTTATCATCGTTAACGACTTGCCAATAGAGGATAATTCTGTTATACCTTATTATGATATGCTTGATAATCCACAAGTAGGGATGGAAGCTGTAGAAGACTACGACACGGCAGAGCACGAAGAAGATGAGCAACAATATGACTTTGACGATATCGTAAAAGCTAATGGCTTGCTCGAGATTATGCCTGATGGGTATGGATTTTTACGTTCAAGCGACTACAACTATTTATCTTCACCTGATGATGTCCATTTAACAGTACAGCAGATAAAACAATACTCGTTAAAAATGGGTGATGTCGTGGAGTGTAGAGTAAGACCACCACGAATGGGGGAAAAGTATTTTACAATGAGTAAAATAGAAAAAGTTAATGGTAGAGACCCAGAGGATATCAGAGATAGAATATCATTCGAGAATCTGACACCGTTGTTCCCCGAAGAGAAATTTAATCTGTGTGGCACGCCATCTGCTACAAATGCATCTACACGTATTGTAGATTTGTTTGCTCCTATAGGCAAAGGACAAAGATCTTTGATAGTGGCACAACCTAAAACTGGTAAGACCATTTTAATGAAGGATATAGCTAATGCTATTGCTGCAAATCATCCTGAGGCCTATATCATGATGCTCCTTATTGATGAGCGACCCGAAGAGGTAACTGATATGGCACGTACAGTGAATGCGGAGGTTATAGCTTCTACTTTTGATGAGCCTGCGGACAGACACGTAAAAATAGCAGGTTTGGTCCTTGAGAAAGCTAAACGCTTAGTAGAATGTGGACATGACGTCGTGATATTCCTTGACTCTATTACTCGTCTTGCACGTGCATATAATACAGTTGCACCAGCAAGTGGTAAGGTGCTGACGGGTGGTGTTGACGCTAATGCTCTTCAAAAACCTAAAAGGTTCTTTGGCGCTGCACGTAATATTGAAGGAGGTGGTTCGTTGACAATTATTGCAACTGCGCTGACAGATACTGGTTCAAAAATGGACGAGGTGATATTCGAAGAATTTAAGGGTACTGGTAACTCTGAATTGCAGTTGGATCGCCAGCTGGCAAATAAGAGAATATTCCCTGCGGTGAATCTCGTCGCATCAAGTACGAGACGCGATGACCTCTTACTGGATGAGACAACGATAAAGCGTATGTGGATTCTTAGAAATCACATTTCTGACATGAACTCTATAGAAGCAATGAATGAAATTCATAAACTACTGACACGTACAAGAGATAATGATGAGTTCCTGTTGGCGATGAACAGTTAGTGTGTATACTAAGAAATGCACATTTAGGATAAAGGTATGCATTATGAAGCTTACACAAACTTAAATAATCTAAAAACAAATTGCTATAGTTGGAAATATCATTCTAAATTACTAACTTTGCACATGGTCGTTATGATGTGCGATAATGGTGTCAAACGAGAAATAACGACGATGTGTAAAGATGTCAGTAACAAAGACAAGACAAAAACTCATAGATGTAGCTCGCCAGTTATTTGCGAAGAATGGTATTGAACGAACAACGATGAACGATATTGCGCAAGCATCGGGCAAGGGACGTCGTACGCTCTATACTTATTTTAGTCGTAAAGAGGAAATATATGCTGCGGTAATAGAATCTGAATTGGAGCGTCTCTCGGATAGGTTAGATGAGGTAGCGTCTATGAAGATGCGTCCACAGGAGAAAATCATAGAGTTGATTTATACTCATCTGAGCCAAATACGTGAGACTGTGGTACGTAATGGAAACCTACGTGCGGAGTTCTTTCGAAACATATGGACAGTTGAGAAAGTCAGAAAGCAGTTTGATGCCGACGAAAGAGCACTCTTCAGAAAGGTATACGCTGAAGGAAAAGCGGAGGGAGAATTCGATATTGAGAATATAGAAATGGTGGCAGACATAACATACTACTGCATAAAAGGCTTGGAAGTACCGTACATATATGGTAGATTAGGAAGAGGAATGACAGAGGATAAAAGTAGACCTCTGGTAGCGAAAGTCGTATATGGTGCTTTACGCAAGTCGGGACTTTAATTTTACCTTGGTACTTATTTCTATATAATACGTAAGATTTTATCAGCGATGTAATTAATAACAGTTTGTCAGATTTTGAATTTACTATAGAAATTCAAAATCTGACAAACTGTTTACAGCATATTCTATATCCATTATTTTGTATCTATTATTCATAACATTCCTGCTAACATATGATCTAATGTTTGTATGGCAAGTTGTATATCTTCATTAAACGTTGAATGATTACGTAGAAAATCACGTCTACCTGATGAAATTACTGCATATAATTCCTCGTTCATTTGCGATACGTAGTTGTCTATAGCATATTCTATGTCATCCTTTTGCCAATCAAGTGTAGAGTATTGGTACACACGTTGCTTTTGGTGAAAAAAGGCGTAAGCGGATTCTATAGCATATTTATCTATCATATCCGATGGGTCTAAATTGACGTTGTGATTCAGAGTAAGTATAACCATGCGTGTGAAGATACTCCTTAATTTCCTCTGGCTCGCGGTTAAAAGCAAAGCATAAGGAGTCTAATGTATCAAATTCTTCATCACGAAGTAGCATATTAATGCTTGAAACAAGGATGGCTGGGTCTTTGGGTAAGTATTCCATTATTTAATATATTTGTTTTATTAAAGTTTTTCTGTACTTAATATTTCTCCGTCTAAATTTCTAATATTAACTGATAAATCTTCTTCTATTGTAGCGAATGTTGCCTCATTACCTCCTTTAGGAAAAGTGGGACTACCTGTATTGCAGACCAAAAAGCCATTGGAATCTTTCTTCAGTTGCCAGATGTGTGTGTGACCATAAAATAAAGCGTCAACGCCAAGTTTGGGGAGTTGTGCCTCATTGTATATGTG
>CAKQDQ010000035.1 GCA_934229335.1 uncultured Prevotella sp. | reverse complement strand
AGTCACACTTTGTAGTAGACCACTTTGGGTTGAATAAGTATATAGACTACGTATTCGCCAGAGACGATGTAGGAATACTCCACACAAAGGCTGACGTGATTAACAGCGCAATAGAATCGCTTGGACACACAGAGAGCCACAGTCTCCTTATGGTCGGTGACAGGAAATTTGACATTATTGGCGCAAGAGAATGTGGAATAGACTCTATAGGAGTTCTGTATGGTTATGGCGACAGACAAGAATTAGAAGAGGCTGGTGCTACATTTATATGCAAAGACTTTCGTGAGATAATAAATGTCATCAAGCAATCATAACCACCATGCAATATCTTTTATCATAACAGTAAAAACTCTATAAAGCAGACGTAAATGTCGCCACTACATAAGTATAGTAATAATAGAAATGATATATCCTGATAATTACGAGAAAAAAATAGGTTTTGAAGACGTCCGACGTATGTTGCGAGGCAACTGTCTCTGCACCATCGGCTGTGACGAGGTTGACGCCATGTCATTCATGACAGACGGCGATACCGTCTCCGCCAGACTAACGGAGGTAAGAGAATTACGACGAGCATTAGAGGAGACAGAAGACTTCCCGCTACAATTCTTCTTCGACGCAAGACAGAGCGTGGCACGCCTTCGTCTCAAAGGTACGCATATAGAGGAACAGGAGCTCTTTGAGCTAATGCAGTCGTTACGTACGATACACGACATCAAGGAAAGACTAAGACCAGAGGAAAGTAGCGAATCGGAAGACGCCCACACAGCAGAATCTGACTACCCTGCCCTATGGACGTTAGCTAAAAGCGTCCGTACATTCCGTGACGCAGTCAGGCGCATAGGCAACATCCTCGACAAATACGGACACATTAAAGACTCTGCATCATCGCAGCTTTACCATATCCGACAAGAAATGAGACAGATGGAGGGCAGCGTCTCACGTACCCTCAGCTCTATCCTGCGTCAGGCACAACAGAATGGTTACATCGATAAAGACGTTACACCTGCCGTTCGCGATGGCAGACTTGTGATACCTGTCGCCCCTGCCATGAGAAGGAAGATACAAGGTATAGTACACGATGAGTCTGCTACTGGCAAGACGCTTTTTATTGAGCCATCTGCCGTAGTAGAAGCCAACAACCGCATTAGGGAACTTGAGGCAGAAGAAAGAAGAGAAATTACGCGTATTCTGATCGAGATGAGCGACATACTCAGACCTGATGTAGACGGTATATTACAATCTCTTACATTTCTCGGTAAGATAGACTTCATACAAGCCAAACTGAAGTTTGCGGAAGAATACGGCTGCATAGAACCATCAATAAAGAACAAACCGCACATTGACTGGTTAGGAGCTATCCATCCATTACTACAAAAAAGCTTAAAGAAGCAAGATAAAAGCGTAGTACCTCTTGACATTAATATTGAACGTGGCTTGCTCATCATCTCAGGTCCTAACGCTGGTGGTAAATCCGTATGTCTGAAGACTGTAGGACTTCTTCAATATATGCTACAATGTGGCGTTAGCGTACCTGTTAGCGAACGCAGCACCATGGGCGTATTCTCCAATATAATGATAGACATTGGTGACGAACAAAGCATAGAAGACGACTTGTCTACCTATTCATCACACCTACGTAACATGAAGATGATGATGAAATATGCCAATGAAAGCACCCTTCTACTTATCGACGAATTTGGTACTGGTACGGAACCACAAATAGGCGGTGCCATAGCTGAAGCCGTATTAAAACAGTTCTGGAAGAAGAAAGCATGGGGTGTCATCACGACGCACTACCAGAACCTGAAACACTTTGCAGAAGATCACAAAGGGGTTATCAACGGAGCTATGCTGTACGATCGTAAAGAGATGAAGGCACTTTTTCAACTTCAGATAGGACGCCCTGGGTCTTCCTTCGCTATAGAGATAGCACGAAAAACTGGCTTACCAGAGGAAGTCATCAAAGACGCTGCCGATATAGTAGGACAAGACTATATACAGAGTGACAAATATCTACAGGATATCGTTCGCGACAAAAGATATTGGGAACAAAAACGCCAAACTGTACACCAACGCGAAAAAGACATCGAACGCACCATATCACGTTTTGAAGAAAGCGTAGAAGAGATAGACAAAGAACGCAAGGCTATACTTAGACGTGCTAAAGAACAGGCTGAAGAGCTCCTACGCGAAGCTAACCGTAGGGTAGAAAACACCATTCGCGAGATACGAGAAGCTGAAGCTGAAAAGGAAGCTACGAAACGTATCAGAAAAGAAATGGAGGAATTTCGTGAGGAAGTTAACGAAATTGACACTAAAGCTAACGACGCCCTCATAGAAAAGAAGATGAAACAGATTCTTGCACGGCGCGAACGTAAAGAAAACAGGAAGAAGGAGAAAGAAAAGAAGGCATCAGAACTTAACACTCAAAACACAACACTCAATCAACCTACTGCTACCGCCAATGAGAATATGTTTATGCGTGAAGGCAATACCGTACACATAAAAGGTACAAAGAGTACTTGCGTAATAGAAAGCATACAAGGAAAATATGCAGTAATCATACTGGGCGATATGAGAACTAAGATGCCACTTAGCAAACTGGAATACGTTTCCACCCCAAAAGAAGCCCCTACTGCCAAGTCCAGCACCACTACATCCGCTCAATTAACACGCAGCGTAATTGACGAGCACAAGAACAACTACAAACAAGAAATTGATGTCAGAGGAATGCGTGGCGATGAGGCACTACTCGCTGTACAGCGATTTATCGACGATTCCATTCTTGTTGGTGCCAGCAATGTTCGTATTCTACACGGCAAAGGAAATGGTATCTTGCGGCAACTGATACGTGAATACCTTAGCGGCATACCTAACGTAACAGATTATCGTGACGAGCACATACAGTTAGGTGGAGCAGGTATCACCGTTGTTACAATAGGATAAAATGACAGTATAATTCCTTTACTTATAAGGTACTTGAGATATTCATAATACTCAAGTACCTTTCTTATACTATCACATTGCTTTTACAATGCGATTTGATAGACATAACAACACGATTTGATAGTGTTCATAATGTAATTTAATAGTTCTTACATCGTAAAGCAAAATAAGCATTCATAGTTACTATGAATGCTTACTTACTGTTGAACCTATAATACACCACAATTTTTAGCTCTACTAATATTTGGGTAACTTACTGAACACCTTTATTCCATGTACATAGTATTGCAACAATAGGCTAAACGTAGTTTTGCCTGGTATATAATCTTCCTTTCTGTTACGCTGTATCTCTGCTCTATCCTTCTCAAAATCATGTATCCATTTCTGAAAATCATGTCTTGCACGTAGTACTGCCTTGAAATCTCCTAAACTACGTCCAAGTATCAACATTTGTACGGCCGCTAAATAGTCAAGGTATCTACGCATCGTCATAACTTTCTTCAACTCCGAGTCTGGGAGATTCTTATAGAGCATGGTCAGGTTATTTCGAAAATTCAAATATGTTTTACGCGGATTACCTTTCGGTAATGTCCCACCACCAAGATGATAGACCCGACTTTTAGGAACACAGACAACTCTACGTCCCATGATGTTCAAACGCCAACATAAATCTATTTCTTCGTTATGCGCAAAGAAACGACTGTCTAACCCACCAGCCTTCCAATAGTCTTCACTACGTATCATCAAGCACGCTCCTGATGCCCACAACACTTCCATTACCGTATCATATTGGCCTCTATCAGCTTCTACCGTATTAAATACTCTGCCGCGACAATACGGATAACCATATCTGTCTATAAAGCCTCCACACGCTCCAGCATACTCAAATAGCTTTGGATTTGCATCAGAGAGTAGCTTGGGTTGACACGCGGCAACGTCGGGATTTTGGCGCATATATTCTACCATAGCATCAAGCCATCCCTCCTCCACTCTCACATCACTATTCAACAATAAATAGTATTCTGCCTCTATCTGTGCTAACGCTTTATTATACCCCTCTGCAAACCCCCAGTTCTTATCAAGCACTATAGTTCGCACAGTAGGAAACTCTTTTGCTAAAACTTCCAAGGAGTCGTCTGTTGAGGCATTGTCCGCAACAATGACTTGAGCTTCTGAAGAATTTTTTACCACAGACGGTAGATATTTCTTCATCATTGCCGAGCCATTCCAATTTAATATGACGATAGCGAGTTCTTGTTTTTCTATTTCTTTCATTTTCTTTATCTTTGTCTACGTCACGCTATTAACTTCCAAGCTGCTATAGGAGGTACCACTGTCTGCCCTAACCCTCTGTTTAGGCTTACCGTCCAAGTACAACAGGTATCAAAGCTGTTTTGTCATAATTAAATTTCTCAAGACGTACCTTTATTATCTGGTTATCATATTCTTCAGATGCCAACGCAGCAGGAAGCTCCACACGTATGTAGTTGTCCGTGAACCCATGCATAGCCTTTCCATGAGGAGCTTTTTCAAACAGCACTTCTGCTTCTTTACCTATATAGCAAGAATAAAACTCAAGTGTCTTACGCTCAGATAGCTCAAGCAACCGCTTGCTGCGCTCTTTCTTATCCTTGTCACTAACGACGTAAGGAATTTTTAACGCTGCTGTGCCTGGACGCTCACTATACGGAAATACGTGCAACTGTGTTACAGGTAATGATTCTAATAATCTGTAAGTCTCTTCAAAATACTCTGGAGTCTCACCGCGTGTGCCTACCATAACATCAACACCTATAAAAGCGTCTGGCATCAGTTCTTTTATACGAAGTATCTTTTGCTTAAACAGAGCGGAGTCATAACGTCTATGCATTAATTTCAATACTGCATCACTGCCACTTTGGAGCGGTATATGAAAATGGGGCATAAAAGCACGACTCTTTGCACAATACTCTATCAGTTCATCTGCTATTAGGTCAGGCTCAAGACTGGAGATTCTAAAACGTTTTATTTCCTCTATATTGTCAAGTGCCTTAACTAAATCAAGAAATGACTCGCCCGTAGTGCGACCAAAGTCACCTATGTTTACACCTGTCAGCACAATCTCTTTTCCGCCCTCTTTTGCTGCCTGCCGAGCTAAGTCTACGAGAGAGGCGATAGATGGATTACGGCTGTTTCCACGAGCATATGGTATGGTACAATATGTACAATAATAATTACAGCCGTCTTGTACCTTCAACCAATAGCGTGTACGATTCCCCTTAGAACAGCTATGCTGAAAAGATTTTATGTCCTTTGTAGCCACAGAATAAGACTGTCCTTTATGCGAATCATCACACACACATCTTTCCCCCCATGCTCTACTGAGATATTCTATCAAGTTTGCTTTTTCATTACTTCCCAACACAAGATCTACACCTTCAATGCTACTCACTGCGTTAGGTTCAAGCTGGGCATAGCAACCAGTTACCACCATAAAGGCACCAGGATTTTCATGTATCATCCTGCGTATAGCTTGACGACACTTTCTATCTGCAACGTCAGTGACCGAACACGTATTTATTATACATATATCAGCCTTCTCCTCTTTGCCTACAGTTCTAACACCCATATCCTCTAACATTTTTCCAAACGTGGATGTCTCAGAGAAATTGAGTTTGCAACCAAGAGTGTAATAAGCTGCACTTTTTCCTTGAAATGCGGATGTATCTATCATTACTTTCTTCTTTATAGATATATTACAATATACTTTCTACACCCTATTTAGGTATTGGCTCATTCTACGCTATATATAAGGTGTACCTATTTTTCCTGCAAAGTTAGTTATTTTTATTTTTGTATGCAACTAAATAGTAAAAAAAAGGCAATGTATACCTTTGTGAGCGAACACAAAAAAAATTAACATTTGTCTATCATTCGTATTTCGCAAATTATCAACAAGTTACAAAATAGTTACAAAATTAACAAAAAAAAAGTATAAAAAAATTTGCAAGTATTGAAAAAAGTGCGTAACTTTGCAGCGTTTTAATAAACAAAGATTGTTTTACAGATTTAAAAAGCTTAGAAAAATGAAGAAATTAGTTTTTATGTTCGTAGCTATGGCTGCTCTTTCAATGGTTTCATGTGGTAACAAGACTGCAAACACTGACGCTGCTGCTGATACAGTAGACACAACTGCTGTTGACACAACTGCTGCTGACACAACTGCTGCTGACACAACTGTTAACCAGTAAGCCAACGAACTAAAAGCGGAACGCTTTGAGCCATCGCATTGACCAAGTCATTGCGATGGCTTTTTTTTGTGGGTATACAGTGTTAATCTGCCTATATGTTTACTATAGGAGATGTCCTTCACTTCATTATTATGCAAATATTTTGCGACTACCCTCCCAAAACACTACAAGCCACGACATAAATCCACAGATTCGTCACTAATTTCCAAATAACGCTGTTTGTAATATTTCCTATACCATGAAGCAAGTGCACGGTCTGTAGAAAACTGCGCCTGCTCTTCCACTGACATTCGGGCGTCAACATCCAGACGTATTTCTCCTTTACGCATACAAATATCACCCTTAGACATTACACGTCCCGCACCATGAAGGATAAGAGGCACAATGTCAAGTTTAAGGTTGCGTGCTACATAAAAAGCCCCTTTATGGAAACGCCCTATTTCTCCTTCAGGACAGCGAGTACCCTCTGGGTAAATAGCCACAGAATAACCCTGTGCCACCAACGGACGTAACTTAGCAAGCATCTGTTCTGAACCATCAGAAGCTGGCAGAAAACCTGCATGACGTATGATATAGCCATAGAAGGGGTTACGCCATATCCGGTCGTTTGTCACAACAACGATTCTTTTATGCAGTGCCAACAATGGCATAAGGTCTAACGGTGACTGATGATTGCATATTATTACTGCTGGGACATGAAAATCCTCACCACTTCTATTGTTCATCTTATAGCGAACTCCAGGTATGCCATGCACATTCATCACGAAATTTGACATAAAATGTAATATGCTATGCAAACGACACACAGTACGTTCACCTGTTTTTCCGAACAGCAATACTAAGTATGCCATTGGCGTCATTACCATAAGTGTAAAGAACAAGAAAAAAAGCAATGTATAAATGGTGCGCAATGCTGTGGCAAATGCTCTAAAGCACATCAGTGGGTAGCCATAAACAACAGCCAAAAGGCATAAAATAGTATTAAGGATGGAAATACGCGTAAAGTCTTGCAAAGGTCTAAAATGCGACACGCGCTGCTCCCTTGGCGGATAATACACGTTAACTTCAATTGCAACAAGACGCACTCCATGCCACGCTGCAAATACAAGCAGTTCCAACTCTGCCTCATAACGTGAGGTAAGAAATCTCAACCCATGCAGTTTATGAAGAGGATACATCCTGTACCCTGTCTGTGTATCCCTCAAAGGATTTAGCGTCTGTACGTAAAACCAGAAGTTACTGAAAGCATTGGCAAACTTGCTTCCTGCCGATCTTTCTACTTGTGCCAGCCCTTTACGCTGCCCAACTATCAACGCATTAGGATTCTTTATGTTTGCCTCTAACAACAGTCGTATATCCTCTGGGTAATGCTGTCCGTCACCATCAAGTGTTATTGCGTACGAAAAACCTAAAGCATAAGCCTTCAGAAAACCCTGTTTAAGTGCATTTCCTTTACCACTATTACGAAGAATATCTACAACCGTTACACCGTCAACAGACGAAAGCACAGCATCCGTACCATCGTTACTTCCATCATTCACCACTATTATATCATCACATTGCACCTTGGCTCTCATTACAACATCGCCTATTGTGCCAACATTATTATATGTTGGAATGATTACACAAATACCACGTCGTCTTAACCTGGCACGCTGTTCACTATATGGGTCTACTATATTTTCTTGCATGACAATGACATTCTTGATAATACCACTTCGCCTGACATAACAATACTATCGAACGATATTGTCGATACATCTTCTCTAAAGTTATAAAGACGATATTTAACCATATTCGTATTATCTGGCGACAAGACAGACAGAAACTTCACGTTTTGCACCTTCACCAACATCAACAACCTGCCTATATAGTCTTCTGCCAGCTCTACCGCCATCTGAACTATACACACGCCAGGAGTAACTGGATGATTAGGGAAATGAGCCTTATAGATTACACTATCCTTGCACATTTCCAAAGCATAAACCGCCATTTCATCCTCTCTCTCCTTATCTATTATTTTATATAGTTCGTTTCGCAACTTCATACTTTTTCAGTTTCTGCCTTCGCCTCCTTCTGCGCGATTTTTACTCTTGCCGTGGCTATTACTTTTGCGCTACACAGTATTCTTGCACTAACAAGAATCATTCCAAACATCTCCGCTTCAACATCTATTGTGGTATTTAGCACCTCTCCTACCCTTGGCAAGGCATGAATTTCCATATTCTGTATGGAACCAATAAGACCTATTTGTATTCCCTTTCCAAGAATATACTTGTTCACATAACCTATACGTGCAGCGCACGTCTGTGCTATATTCTCTATTAGTCCTGCTGGAGAAAACACATTGTTATCAACAAAAATATTGTCGCTGCATACCATTGTCTCAGTTGAAGTGTGACGGTTATTAAACGCTGTCAGCTCATCAACCATAATAAATGGCTCTCTCTGGGGCAGTAACTCGTGGATATCTATACTCTTTAAGTACGCAGTATCAGGCTGCCATGGGTCTATCCTCATATTGTCTTTATTTCCAAAATTCATAGAAGTTATACCATTGCTCAGGATAACGCCGCACATTATACTCTAATTCGTTTACGTATGCCTCAGCAAGTTGCCGTATCTGCTCTTGACGAGAAGCGTTTTTGTCATACTCTAAAGGCTTCACTCTTATATGATATTTTTTTGCAGCAATCTTTACAACACTAACAGAAAGGACATTAAGTTCTCGCATTGTAGCAATACTAAATGGTCCTTGAGGAAATTCTGCAAGAGCACCGAGGAACGGTAGCACAACATTTCGTCTTGAGCCATTCATTCTGTCGGCAGGTATACTTACCGTCTCACCTCGCTGCAATGCCGCATCGATAAGGAAAACATGACTCATGTCTGGCTTTATGGCAATCATCTGTATATTGGTCGCAGCAAAACGCTTATTACGGTTCACCATAACACTCTCCTTCTCGCCTGCGAATACAAGGGCATTGAAGCGTTTATCTTTTGCTACGAGCGAGTAACCTGCCAACTCGTAATTTCCAAAATGAGAGCTTAACTGTACAAAGCCTTCAGGACGTGACGCTAAATCGGCAAAGTACTCATAGCCTTCTAATTCTATTTGGAATTTTTTTCCTGCATAAGAAGCAAACTTGTCTATTACTACCTGACTAAAAAAACAATGGTTTACGTAGGTCTTCCAACAAGCCTTTAGGCTCCCATATCCTATACGTTGACGGAAGTAACGATAAATAACACGACTACTGGAATTAAGTAACAAGCATACTGGCACAACGAATATAGCGACGAATACATATAACACTCGGACATCTATATACCTCAATCCGACTATCAGCCAATGATGCATCCAACCATTACCATAGGTAGTACCTTGCCATTCCTTATTCGTCATTATCAAATCGTATTAGTGTAGATTTACTTTAGAGTCTATATAATCATAAAACTGCTGCAGGGTCGATACATCTTTCATCTCTTCTGGCTTAATCTTAAAGCCAAAAATACGATTCACGATTACAACTATATCCACAAAATCCAAGCTATCAATACCTAAGTCACCCTTCAGAGTAGCCTTTGGCTGCAGTTTAGGTTCATCAATCTCAAGTTCATCTATCAAAAAACTGTTTACTCTTTCTTTAATCTCTGTTTTTGTCATAAAAATATACTATTTATTTTGCAATGGGCTACATACGGCACCATCATCTATTTAATTTACTGTATTGTAGGTAATATATCTATTGCCAATAACTTAATTTGCGTCAAACATAAGTTTTTTTACAGTCATACTGTTTACTAAAATAGCTTACATTTTCCTCATCACCAAGGCACTGTTGGTTCCACCAAAGCCAA
This sequence comes from uncultured Prevotella sp., assembly GCA_934229335.1. GTDB lineage: Bacteria > Bacteroidota > Bacteroidia > Bacteroidales > Bacteroidaceae > Prevotella. Next base: position 10,159 of record CAKQDQ010000035.1, on the reverse strand, counting down.
AAGAATTACTCAAAACTGTATTCACTTCAGTATCAATAGTAGTCATAGCAATATTCAATCGTTCTGAATATTCATCAGGATTTTCAAAGTTCACATTAGGAGCAACAAAGTCTCCCTGCATCATCAGCAGAGAATAAACTAATTCACTCGCTCCCGACATCCAACATTCGTGTCCCGTCATACCTTTTGTACTACTAATAATAGCATGATGTCCCGAGAAAAGCCTATGTAGTGCCATCGCTTCATACATATCGCCTTGTGGCGTACTCGTGGCATGAGCACTAATATAATCTACATCTTCCGCTCCTATGCCTGCATCAGTCATAGCTCTTGACATTGCTATCACACTCCCCTCGTCACTTGGCTGACTAATTACAGCAGAACCATTTGAAGAAAAACCATAACCAGACAGCTCAGCAAGGATATTTGCACCACGCGCCTTTGCATGCTCATAACTCTCAAGCACTAAAGCTGCAGCTCCGCCACTTGGCACAAGTCCATCACGGTCACGATCAAAAGGACGGCTTGCTTTTTCTGGAGCATCCATACGTTTTGAAAAAGCTCCTAACGCATCAAAGGAAGACATGGAGCAAAGATTGGTCTCTTGTGCACCACCACACAGCACCATATCCTGCAAACCTTGCTTAATCAGCATATAAGCAAGCCCTACCGAATGACTACCACTGGCACACGCTGCACTAACAGTAAAGTTCGCACCACGAAGATGAAAAGCCGTACTGATATTCATATTAACAGTAGAATTCATCGCTTGAAATACAAGACTCTGACCAAGAAGAGACGAATCATGTTTTTCTTTCATAATTTCACTAATCTCTACTGTTGGCTTCGCCGACGAATCATTACCAAATATACAACCGACCTCATTTGCTAACAGGTAGTCATCACTTACTCCTGCCATTTCAAAAGCCTCTTTGCTCGCCATGTACGCATATTCAGCCTCCTCAGAAAAACCACGGCGCACACGACGATCCAGTATACCCTTCAACTGTGGACGTTCAACCTGACCAACAAGACCTGACTGATAGCCATACTCCAACCGTGCACTATCAAGTACAATTCCCGAACGTCCTTTACGCAACGATTCTTCTACCGCCTTGACATTCGTACCAATGCATGACCATATCCCCATGCCTGTTATGACTACCTTCTGTGACATTATGCGTACATTATATTTATTGTATTGCAAAATTACACTTTTTTTTCAATATGCACAAATTTTACATAATATTTCGAAGATAAGTTATTGCAAAAAATAAAAGAGGTCAGCACAGGACGCGCCGACCTCAACGATTTCGTTTAATAAATTATTAAATAAAAAAATCACGAAATCATAACTGAGGGCAAAGATACATATAATTATTCTTATGTGCAAGAAAAATGTCACAAAAGTAATATTTTGCAAAAAAAAATTTGGTGTTTCCTTTTTTTTTGGTAATTTTGCAACAGCAATAAGGTGGATTCCACCATTGCGACACAACACACAACACGTTATTTGTTTTTATGTATTTAGGATTTTACAACAGCATATAAAAAGCTATGTAATTACCACCAAATACACCCTGAATAGATACGCTAACTTTAAATAATAATATTATGTCACAAATTACTGGTCACATATCTCAAATCATTGGTCCTGTGATTGATGTCTACTTTGACACCAAAGGACTCAATGCAGAGGAAGTGCTGCCCAAAATTCATGATGCACTTATTGTAAAACGCCAGGACGGACGCGACCTTATCGTTGAAGTGCAACAACATATCGGCGAAGAGACTGTTCGTACCGTGGCGATGGATAACACCGATGGCTTACAGAGAGGCTTAGAGGTAATACCTACAGGTGCCCCTATATCCATGCCTTCTGGTGAACAAATCAAGGGTCGTATGCTAAACGTTATCGGACAGCCTATAGATGGCATGAAGACTTTTGGTAAAGATAACCCATACCCAATTCACAGAGCAGCTCCGAAATATGAAGAACTGTCCACATCTAAGGAAATGTTGGCAACAGGTATTAAGGTCATTGACCTGCTGGAGCCATATCTTAAAGGTGGTAAGATTGGTCTGTTCGGAGGCGCAGGTGTAGGTAAAACTGTGCTTATCATGGAGCTTATCAATAACATTGCCAAGGGACACAATGGTTACTCTGTCTTCGCTGGCGTTGGTGAGCGTACCCGTGAGGGTAACGACCTGATAAGAGAGATGATAGAATCTGGCGTAATCAAGTATGGCGACAAGTTCAAAGAAGCTATGGCTGAAGGCAAATGGGATCTTTCTCTCGTTGACCCAGAAGAGCTAAAGAAGTCACAAGCCACCCTTGTCTACGGTCAGATGAATGAGCCACCAGGCGCACGTGCATCCGTAGCTCTCTCAGGTTTGACCGTTGCAGAGGAGTTCCGCGACCAAGGAGGCGACATACTGTTCTTTATTGACAACATATTCCGTTTCACTCAGGCAGGTTCTGAGGTATCAGCACTATTGGGACGTATGCCGTCTGCCGTAGGTTACCAACCTACATTAGCATCTGAGATGGGCGCAATGCAAGAACGAATAACATCTACCAAGACAGGTTCTATCACATCAGTACAGGCCGTCTACGTACCTGCCGACGATCTTACCGACCCTGCTCCTGCAACAACATTTACACACCTTGACGCCACGACAGAGCTTTCACGTAACATTGCCCAACTCGGTATTTACCCAGCAGTAGACCCATTAGGTTCTACATCACGTATATTGGACCCACTTGTTGTCGGCAAGGCTCACTATGAGTGTGCGCAACGCGTCAAGCAGATACTTCAAAAATACAAGGAACTGCAGGACATCATCGCCATCTTAGGTATGGATGAATTGTCAGACGAGGACAAGTTAACCGTGAACCGTGCCCGTCGCGTACAGCGTTTCCTGTCACAGCCGTTTACTGTTGCTGAACAGTTTACTGGTGTAAAGGGCGAAATGGTGTCTATAGAAGATACTATTAAAGGCTTCAACATGATTCTCGATGGTGAATTAGATGATCTGCCAGAGCAGGCATTCCTCAACGTTGGTACCATAGAACAAGCCATAGAGAAGGGTAAGAAACTTCTTGCACAGGCGCAGAACTAATATTTGTGATACGTACATTTTACTAATGGGAGGTATTGTTAGATTTTAATTTAACTATAGTCAGTAACTATTACAACAGCCCCCACAACTGTAATAATAAGGAACTATTATACCCCTATTAATAAAGTCTACGTAACACATTTTTGGAATACTAACAATTTAATACGGTATTTCTATATGTTAAAGCTTAAGATTGTATCACCTGAGAAAGTAGAATTTACAGGAGAAGTAGAAAGTGTAACCGTTCCTGGTACACTTGGCAACTTCCAAATTCTTACAGGGCATGCTCCTATTATATCCTCACTAATAACAGGTAATGTGCAATACACAACTGTTAGCGGTGAGAATAACAGCATAGCCATAAGTGGAGGGGTTGCATCCGTACATAAAGACGAAGTATCTATTTGCGTAGAGAAACAACTTGCATAAGGTTCGCAATGGATACACTAACAGTCTTTCTGTCGGCATTGTTCTTTACTTTATTAGGAACAGCCTACTGTAAAGGTTATGATTTCACGGCAAAACATTCACACGAGCGGCTACCGCAGTTCTATCTGATAATGACCGTGATACGCTTTATTCTCATAATGACAATTATCGGGGTATATGCTATCTTATCATCAGACCGGACAAAGACTATCGAATTTGCTACTATGTTTTTTATAATGTATGTAGTAATGATGGTGGTAACCTTAAAATTAAAACACTGATCAAACAATGAATCACATTAAGCATTGGGTTGCACTGGTCATCTTGACTCTCACTTTCGTAATGCCAGCAACAGCCAGTGGTGCAGAGGAGAAAATAAATGTGTCAGAAATAGTAGTAGAACACATTAAAGACTCACACGAATGGCATGTTACCGACATTAACGGCAAACCTATCATCATTCATTTGCCCGTTATCGTCAATAGCAGTACAGGATGGCATGTATTCATGACATCACAGTTAGCAGAAGAGGATAGCAAAGGAATGAAGAAAGGTCCCTATGGTCTTGCGCTATGTGAGAAAGGTGAATACGCAGGAAAGATAGTTGAGCTGAACGCTACAGGCAACGTTATTGGCACCCCATTAGATTTGTCCATAACAAAAACAGTAGCAGTGATGTTCATAAATGTACTGATACTATTGCTGTGTATCATAGGCTCTGCCAGATGGTATAAGAATCATCAGGCAAGCGACAACGCTCCAAAAGGCTTTGTTGGCTTCGTAGAAATGATGGTTATGTACGTTGTTGACGAGATTATCAAGCCTGGTGTAGGCAAGGGTTATGAGAAATACACCCCTTACTTGCTCACTTGCTTCTTCTTCATTTTTGTATGTAACGTCATGGGATTGATTCCGTTCCCACCAGGAAGCGGTAATGTCACAGGCAATATAGCCGTAACATTTTTCCTTGCTCTATGTACCTTTATAATAGTACAGTTTAGTGGTAACAAACATTATTGGAAAGACATCTTCTGGCCTGACGTTCCTACGTGGTTGAAAGCCCCAGTGCCCATCATTCCAGTTATAGAGTTCGTGGGAATATTCACTAAACCCTTTGCCCTGATGATTCGTCTCTTTGCCAACATGATGGCAGGACACGCCATAGCAGTAGCCATTACTTGCATCATCTTCATGATGGCTTCGGCAGGTATGGGTATGCTGATAGGTATGGGAGCATTAAGCGTTATCATGAGTATCTTTATGATGTGCCTTGAGTGTCTTGTATGCTTTATTCAGGCAATGGTATTTACCATGTTATCAGCTACATTCATAGGATTGGCAAGAGTAGAACCAGAACACGAGTAACATTTCTCCCCTCATGTTACAGCAGAGGAAATAAAATAGAAAAACAAATAACAAATAACAACTTTAAATTTAACGATTATGATTTCAATGATTTTATTAGAAGCCGCAGGTTTGGCAAAGTTAGGTGCAGGTCTTGGTGCAGGTCTCGCAGCAATCGGTGCAGGTCTTGGAATTGGCAGAATAGGTGGTCAGGCAATGGACGCTATGGCACGTCAGCCAGAAGTAATGAACAAGCTGTTCACTAACATGATTGTTGCAGCAGCTCTTATCGAGGGTGTTGCTCTCTTTGCTGCGGTAATAGCATTCCTTTGTATCTAAATATCCAGTTTATCAAGGAGAATTAGATACCAATAAGGAGAATAATTAGTTTAGAATTATACTAACAAAGATTATAATCACATCAGCGTATGGATTTATTAATTCCAAGTAGTGGCCTGCTCTTTTGGATGTCTTTAACGTTCTTAGTAGTACTGTGCATACTATGGAAGTTTGGTTTTCCCGTCATTGTAAACATGGTGAACGAGAGAAAAGCTTTCATTGATGACAGCTTACAGAAAGCGCGTGAGGCAAACGAGAAACTCGCCAACATACAGAAAGAAGGTGAATCCATCTTGCAGCAAGCACGTGAGAAGCAGGCATTGATCCTCAAGGAGGCAGCCGCGACACGTGACACCATTGTTGAGAAAGCCCAGCAGAAGGCGCGCGAAGAGGGTAATAGACTGCTCGAAGAGGCACGCCATGAAATAGAAAGCGAAAAGAAAGCCGCCATTAGCGAGATACGCAACCAGGTAGCCATGCTTTCTGTTCAGATAGCTGAGAAAGTAGTTCGGAAGAACCTCAGTGATGACAAGGCACAGATGGAATTGATTGACCGTATGCTGGATGATATTCCTTCTAATAAATAACGTGATATGGACATAGGAGTAATATCGGTACGATACGCCAGGGCTTTGCTCAAATGTAGCATAGAGGCAGGTATAGAGAATAATGTATATCAAGATATGCAGACTCTCGCCAAGAACTACATTGACGTTCCCGAACTAAAGTCAGCGATAGATAATCCCATGCTTGCCAAGGAACGTAAGGAGGCGGTATTAAAAGCTTCCGTTGGAGAAAAGGCTACCGAACTAACAGTACGATTCATAAAGCTCGTTCTTACCGAAGAAAGAGAAGACATGATGCAGTTTATAGCCAATTCTTATATCACTCTTTACAGGAAGCAGAAGAATATCATCCGCGGCAAACTCACCACCGCCACTGAAGTAACACCTGCAATAGAGCAGAAGATGCGCCAGATGGTAGAAAGTAAAGCTAACGGCACAGTAGAGTTTGAAACAGAGGTAAAGCCCGACATCCTTGGCGGTTTTATCCTTGAATACGACACATACAGAATGGACGCCAGTGCAAGAACAAAGCTTAATACCATTCTCAAGCAGTTAGCAGTATAAGGTGAGAGTTCAAAAAACTTATTACAAAAAATAAAAAGTAATCAAATGTCAGACAAAATAAAACCAAGCGAAGTGTCAGAAGTGCTGATAGAGCAACTGAAAGGCATCAGCGACAGCACTAAGTTTGACGAAGTAGGTAGCGTACTTACCGTCAGCGATGGCGTAGCACGTATCTACGGTCTTCGTAATGCTGAAGCCAATGAGTTGCTTGAGTTTGAGAATGGCACTATGGCGATCGTCATGAACTTGGAAGAGGACAATGTCGGTTGTGTGCTTTTGGGCTCAACGTCAGGCATCAAAGAAGGCATGACCGTTAAGCGAACAGGGCGTATTGCTTCCATTCGCGTTAACGACAATATGCTCGGTCGTGTCATCAACCCTATCGGTCAACCAATAGACGGTAAGGGAGCTATTGACCTTACAGAGTCATACGAAATGCCTTTGGACCGTAAAGCTCCTGGCGTTATATACAGACAGCCAGTAAAAGAGCCTCTCCAGACAGGTATCAAGGCAGTAGACTCTATGATACCTATAGGCAGAGGACAGCGTGAGCTTATCATCGGCGACCGTCAGACTGGTAAGACAGCCATCGCCATTGATACCATTATCAATCAGAAGAGCTTTTACGAAGCTGGCAAACCAGTATACTGTATCTACGTTGCAATAGGTCAGAAGGCAAGTACAATAGCCGCATTAGTTCAGAACCTGAAAGAACGCGGCGCACTTCCCTACACTATCGTTGTAGCAGCTACAGCGAGTGACCCTGCCGCAATGCAGTACTATGCACCTTTTGCAGGAGCAGCCATTGGCGAGTACTTCCGCGATCGTGGTGAACACGCTCTCGTTGTATACGATGACCTCTCCAAACAGGCAGTGGCATATCGTGAAGTATCATTGATTCTTAGACGTCCTTCTGGCCGTGAGGCTTACCCAGGTGATGTATTCTACCTGCACTCTCGTTTGCTGGAAAGAGCGGCAAAGATCAACGAGCAGCAAGAAGTAGCAGAGCAGATGAACGACCTCCCTAAGTGTTTGAAAGGACATGTAAAAGGTGGTGGTTCACTTACAGCCCTCCCTATCATTGAGACACAAGCAGGAGACGTATCAGCGTACATTCCTACAAACGTAATTTCTATTACAGACGGACAGATATACCTTGAGTCTGACCTCTTCAACCAAGGCTTCAGACCAGCCATCAACGTTGGTATTTCAGTGTCACGTGTTGGTGGTTCTGCCCAAATCAAGTCAATGAAGAAGGTTGCAGGTACTCTGAAGATAGATCAGGCACAGTATCGCGAGCTTGAGAGCTTCTCAAAATTCTCAAGTGATATGGATGCCGTAACCGCCATGACCCTTGACCGCGGACGTAAGAACAACCAGCTACTTATTCAACCTCAGTACAGCCCAATGCCTGTAGGCGAGCAGATAGCCATACTATACTGTGGCACACACGGACTGATGGCAGATGTTCCTGTAGAGCAAGTACGTGAGTGTCAGGATGCCTTCCTTGAAAAGCTGCGTAACTCTAAGCCTGAGGTTATAGAAACATTAGGTAGCGGAAAAATTGATGACGATACTACTAAGGCAATAGAAAGCGTAATGGCTGACATTGCTGGGCAGTACAAAAAATAATACACTATGCCGTCGCTGAAAGAGATTAAAACCCGCATAACGTCCGTAAACAGCACCCGTAAGATTACGAGTGCCATGAAGATGGTAGCATCATCTAAGTTGCATCATGCTCAAACCATGATAGGCAATATGCTGCCATACGAGACAATGCTTGAACATATACTCAAGACCTTTATTGCATCAGACGTTGAACTGCGTTCTTCATACTCCGTAGAACGTCCTGTAAAAAATGTAGCTCTTGTTGTATTCTCAAGCAATAGCAGTCTGTGTGGTGGCTTCAACGCCAACATACTAAAGACAATGACACACGTGATTGAAGGGTATGACCATTTAGGAAAAGACAATTTTGTAATTTATCCTATTGGCAGAAAGGTGGCGGAGCATGTACAAAAGGCTGGTTACAAGGTGGCTGGTGACTTCAACGAACTGGTAGACAAGCCTGATGTACAGAAATGTATCGAGATAACACGTCAGTTAGGAAGGTCATTTATTGATGGAGAGATAGACAAAGTAGAGTTGATATACCATCACTTCAAAAGTGCTGGTTCTCAGATACTGACTCGTAAGTCATTACTTCCTATTGATATTACCTCAGAGCTTACACGCGATCATGAGCGTGATTTAGAGACTAATATTGTCACTAAAGAAAGCCAAGAGTATCTGAAGAAGAAGGGACAAGAAACACATACTGAAAGCATCGAAGCCACTCCTCTCAACGAGAACTATATAGTGGAACCTGATATGCACACAGTACTTGACACTCTTGTGCCTAAGATGGTACACTTGATGTTATACACAGCACTCCTTGACAGTATTGCCTCAGAACACGCAGCACGTATGGTTGCTATGCAAACAGCAACAGATAACGCCGACGAATTATTGAGACAGTTGAACTTGCAGTATAACAAGAGTAGACAGCAAGCCATAACAAATGAGCTCTTAGACCTTGTTGGCGGTTCTGTAAACAACTAACGTCGTATTATTTTGTGACATAACACATTTGTATTATTCGCATTAATTAGATATAAGTAACTAAAAAACGGGATATAATAGCTAACATAGCTTGTTATATTCCGTTTTTTAGTGACGGTAAAAAAATAACTTGGTACAATTTAACGAGATAAATAATATCCAAGATAAAGTTGTCTTGCCATATCTTTTTGGATATTTTGGAGCCATTCATCAGTCACAATGCTCGCATTGACCCCCTCCGCTTTCGCTTTCTCCCCCGTTTGGCGGGGGAGGGCAACCTTCTTTATGTCTCCAAACTATCTCAAAAAACTATAACATAAATTATACCAATTTATTTTTTCACCGTCACTTAGTAATTATAATAAATATAGAAACCATGGAAGAAAAGCAAGAAGAACTAACAGAATACGAAAAGTACTGCAAGATGATGGCGCAACAACAAGAAGACGAGATGGACGAGATATGCTTTGAGTCCATGCCAGAGGGACAGTTTGTTAGAGGGCATTAATAACCATATTATGAAGAAAATTATAGCATACGGCATTATAGGACTGCTGCAATCGTCTATGATATTTGCCCAGACTGCCACCAAGCCAAAGCTTCAGAAACGCGAGAAATACGAATGGGACGGTGATATTCCTACATATGTAGAGACTCTTAAACAGGAACTCACCTACCCTATGGCATGGGGCAACAGCTCTATCAAGAACTTCCAAAAGTGGAAAAAGCTCGCAAGAGAAAAAGTTTTTGAATGTATGATGACGCCACCCAAGAAAGCGGCTGCATGGGGCATGAACGTCATCGCCGAGGAACAACGCGACGGTTACAGAGCGCAGAAGATTTCTTTCAACGTAAACGCTTACTCACGCGTTACCGCCTACCTGCTAATTCCTGATGGTTACTTCAACAAAAAAACTGGTAGTGCTCGATATCCAACAGTAAACCTCCTTCATGACCACGGCGCACACCTTTTCATTGGCAAGGAGAAGATGATTCGCCCCTTCTTCTCTAACGAAGAGTTAGGTAGAAATCTATCTAACGAACAAGACAGAAAGAAAAAGGAATCCGCATGTAAAGAAATATTAGACGATGCCGACGCATGGGCACGTCAACTCTACGAGGGACAATATGTAGGAGACTATCTGGCTAAGCATGGTTACGTAGTATTCTCTATGGACGCACCCATGTGG
>CAKQDQ010000034.1 GCA_934229335.1 uncultured Prevotella sp. | reverse complement strand
AACATGGCGTTGAGGAAGCTTATCAGCAGTTCCTTGTTGAACTCTGACCCGAACAGTCGCTTGAAGCCGAAGTCGGTATGTGGGTTAAGGTATCTTTCTGTCATAGGGCGAGTATATTTTTCTACAAAGTTACACTTTTTTTATATACAACCTGTATTTCGTAATGTTAAAAAAATGGCTCAATCATTCTTTTATTGTTAGAACAGCGTTATTTTGTGTAGTTTTTCAAAAATGGTAATGTGTATATAGCCCCAATATCTTGTCTTATTTTTTGTTTGAGCCGAACCTCACTTGCCCACTATCTCGTCGTAGTCCCTTTCACCCCGTATTATTCTCTTTCTACGTTCATTGTATTTAGCGTTGAGCATATCCACTTCGGGGCTATACCACTTAGTGTGAATGCCTGCTATATGAAGCAGCATCTGAGCGATAGCGTCGGTCATGCCTCGCTTAGGTGCCGCTTTTTGTATCTCTAACCATATATCCTGATGCCGCCTCCTGTACTCAGAAGACGCCCATACCCAGAATGGGATGTCAAACTGCTGGCGGATGTCGTTCTTGTTCCACGTTAGATTACGTCCCCATTCCTTGCTATTGTCAAACACACGCTCACCATGGTCGGGCACATACACCACTATCGCCTCCTTGTCCTCATACAACCTAAGAATAGAGTCGACTACAAAGTCGTTGTATAACACGGCATTGTCATACTCGGCTATTATCTGTCGGCTATCTACCGTCAGGTCTCTTCTCTCGTAATCGCTTGCCGAAAACTTTGAATAGCTTGAGGGATAACGCATCTTAAAGTCGGCGTGAAGCCCTAAGAAGTGGAAGATATCAAGTGTATACGGGTACTTCTCATTCTTCTGTTTAGCATAATCCTCTATCAAAGCCACATCGTAAGTGTGGGTTGCCTTGTTGCGACAGTCAAACATCTTGCTGCTTGTGTGAGGATTATTAAAGAAGGCGTCCTCTACGAAGGCACTGAAACCTACGTTTCCTACTACATACTGATTGCTCAAGAAGGATGTGTGATACCCCGCTTCCTTGAACAAGAAAGGAAATGGTGGGGCTGAAGCCCATGACCCGCCTTGACCTACGTACTGGGTGGAAAACATATTCTTGAACGACTCGCACGTGGTGTTCCAAGAGCTTATCATGTCTGTAAACAACACCATCTCTCCCTTAGCCAATCTTTTACACTGCAGTGGGGTAGTGTTCTTGTCATATCCATACAGTGCACTGTGATGCCTGTTGTAGCTCTCGCCTATAATAACGACAATGTGCGGAGAGCGATAATCTACTGCATCTATCTTCGCCATATACAGGCTTCTTTCAAATTGCTCTATCTCACCCCGTAGTCTTTGTGTCTCTGACATAGAATAGGCTAAGCGGTATATCGGAATATAGAAGTTGGTCTTCTTGGAAAATTCCTTTACATTCAGCGTTTCCAGTTCGCTATATTGGCGAATGACGCGATAGTACATATACTCCTTATTCTCTATGCAAGAGACTCCGCTAAAAGCTACTATCAACAAGATACCTGTCATAATGGCTCGCCTTGTCCTCTCACTTTTTACGAATACCCAGCGCGAGCAGTAACGGCTCAGTCGTTTTTCTCGGAAGAGAAGATAAATACCGATAATGCTCTGCGCTATCACTAAGCTTAGAGGCGACCACAGCATTGTACAGTCCAGATAGCTTGTCAGAGCCTCTGTTGCCTCGCGCGTATTACTTTGCAGTAGCAGCTGCAACAATATAGGGGTTATCGGCATATCTAATCTTACATAGCACGCCATATCTACGACTGCCAGGATGTAGAAAAAGACGGCTGACGCACACCTGACGTAATGTCTATATCTTGAGGGAAACAGAAATATAAACATGCTATATATGTACACGTCGAAGAACAATTCGAACGTCATCCAGAAGCGACTGCCGTTCCATGGTTCAAACACTATGCTGGTTAGTCCTAACAAATACATCAACGAGAAGAACAGTACGCTCTCTCTTCTGAAAGGTCTGAAAAGCGACTCTATAACTTTATTAATATTCATCTTATCCTTTTTCATCGGGTGCAAAGTTAGTAAATATTTTTCATTTTTCAACGACGAGCGCATATTCATTTTTATGTATCTACTTTATCGCCTCACCATCACATTGTGTTCGTAAGACAAGAAGGCTCTGATTGTAAGCCAATTTGGGGCTTATTGTTTTTGCACCTCACGGCATAGGGATAATCAGTAGTACCGCGCACTTTTGCAAGCAGTGTTATCATAGCCTCCTCGCTATTGCTAAAACATAGTTAGGGCACTGTAGCGTATATTGGTACATGTACCGACTGTCGCTACATATATACTTTTTTTTTTGAAATTTAAGTTTGTACCTTTGTAACATTAAGAAAGTCATATTACACAGTTTTTTTACATCTCTCCTTTGGCTTTACCTAATATCATAATGAAGAGAAAATAATATCACTAAAAGGCATATAATATGAACCTAACGAAACTATTAGCTATTATCGGTGTTTGCATATCATGCGTAGCTAACGCTCAAGACCTTACTGTTCATGTGAACAAAAAGGGTAAGGTGGGCTTTACGGATAAAAGTGGAGCGGAGATAATAAAATGTGCTTACGACAACGCACAGCCGTTCAAGAATGGCATATCCATCGTTTCTAAGTCTGAGAAATATGGCATCATCAACACTAAGGGTGAGGTGGTGGTGCCGTTGGCATACTCAAGCATCACGAAGTGGAACGACAAGCTGTATCTTATTAAGTCGGGCAAGAAAATGGGATTAGCGGACTATAGCGGCAAGATTGTTCTTCAGCCTATATACTCTAATATCGGCAAGACTAACTGCTACGGCAAGGCGTTGATATCGTTAGGGGGTAAAGCTACCGCTAACGAGAAGAAGACGTATATGTATGGCGCGAAGTACGGCATCATTGACGAGACGGGCAAGATACTGGTTACACCGACGTATTCTGGTCTCTATGAGTTTTCTTACGACGGCTCTAATTCTGCGGTTTTCACTGAAGGCAAACGCCTCAACTTCAGTTACCACTACACTGTCGATACTCTTGTTACTGACTGCTCGTACCTTGGTTTCAACAAGAATCCTTTTGGCATATACAAGGCTGGCATAATGGACGGTAACGGTAAGGAGCTGGTGCCTATGAAGCTGTACGACTTTGTGATGCTGCCTCAGGAGGGCATGGTGAGATACTACAACTATACCAAGAAGCTTGTCACCTGTGGCTATCACGACATTGAGAGCAAGAAGGGCTTTGTTGCCACCACTGTGGCTGGAAATATAGAGACTCTCGCTGTATGGACTCACGGCGACTTCTACGGCTACTTGGCTCCTGTGAGGAAGGGCGACTCATGGTCCTTGATTGACAAGAGCGGCAAGGAGGTGCGTAAGGGCTATTCTACCATTACCCACAACAAACCCTTTAATATCTGGGGCGGAAAGAACGCTAATGGCGTATACGAGGTGTTCGACGAGAAGAATAATGACATCGCCACGCTCTCTGGCTACACCGACATTAAGTTCCCTGCCGTTGATGATGGCGACGAGGTGTATGTAGTGCAGAAAGATGGGCAGTATGGTGCGGTGACACGCTCTGGCGACACCGTGGTGCCGTTTGAGTATGAACTGGCGGGAGCGTCTATCTATAGCGTTGTGCCTGTTAAGAAAAACGGTAAGTGGGGCATGGTGTCTACGAAGAACGCCACTATCATACCGTTAGAGTACACTGACGTGGTGCTGCCTAACGAGAAAGGTAAGAAGGACTACTGGGTGATGAAGAGCGACTCGCTGTTCTATCACTACAACACGGAGCGAAAGGCTGTCTCCGGCAAAGCCTACAAGGCTGTCACCAACTTCGTAGACGGCATAGCGTTTGTGGCTCCACGTAACATCAACGTGAAGGATACACCGTTGAACCGAGCGCAGAGCTGCGTGCCTAACACCTCAAAGACGGTTATGGCATCGTTAGACTGGAAGCAAATGCAGGGAGCGTTCGGAGTGCTTGTAAAGGCTGACGATACGGTATTGACAGACCTACCCGTGTCTACACTTTGCAAAGATGCGGTGCTGAAGCGAATAAAGGAGTTAGGCAACAGAAAACTCACCGCAAGCGAAATGAAAGATATTCTCCTTGAAGTGACTAAAGAGAACAGAAGCTACGACCTCAAGTCAAGGATTGATGAAGAGGAATGGAACTATTAAAAAGGGCGTAAGTTGGTTTTGCAACATTACTAACGGCTTGAAAATTTGAAAAACCTAACATAACAAGTAGAAAGTCATGAGAAAGATATATCTATCTATATACGTATTCGTTTGTGCCGTAATAGGCGTTTCAGCGCAGAATAACGATGAGGCTGCCTATCGCCGCAGTTCCATATATTCTGTTTTAGTAAACCACACCGACCAAAAGTTCGCGACAGAAATTAAGGAGGCGTTCTTGCAAATTCCTGTGCCAGACAAGTTTAACGACCATAACCTTAGCGTGAAGGTGCTTAACCTTGACAAGAAACTCTCTGGCGCAAGCAGCGACAAGGAGAACGCTGACATCTCGACGTTTCTGCAAGACAACAAGGTGGCGAGCCGACTTGTGGGACGATGGTTCAACAGAAACTACTTCACAGGACAATGTAACATGGACTTAGTGAAGGAACGCGGACTGTACAACGCTACCGAGTTTGACAAACAGTTAGCTATGCGCTCTGCAAGAGGCATGGCGATGTTGCAGGACGCTGGCGAGGAGCTGATAGGCAATACCTACGTGCTCGTCAACGACATACGCTATGTTGACAAGAACAAAGGTGCCAAGACGGCTGGCTCTATACTTAAAGGTCTCGGAAAGATTGCTGCCGCATATACTGGCATGAACATTGACGACCTGACCGACAACATTGGCGACATGGTAGAGACGATAAAGGGCTTCACCGTGCGCATCAACACCTTCCTGTACCAGTTAGAGTGGACGCCCGAACAGGCACGCCTGTTCTACCAAGAGCAGTATGGCGTTGGCAACGACGCTACTAAGAGACGTAACTTCGACAACGCACGCGGAAGCTACAAGCTGAAGTATGTTGGCAAGGTAGAGAGCAAGGGCGGCACCACCTCTTTCCTCGGCATTAACGAGGAAGACCCCGTCAGCATGGTAAGAAAGGCGTGCCAGCGTGCCATTGACGAGAACGTGGTGGACCTTCAGCGCAACTACGAGGGATTCCGCACTAAGACACCATTAATGTCGGTAGAACCCCTGACGGCATATATAGGCATGAAGGAAGGCGTAAGCACCACGTCTAAGTTTGAAGTGCTTGAGACGGTGGAGATGGAAGACGGCAGCCGCAAATACAACCGCGTAGGCATCATAGAGCCTGTGCCTAACCTTATATGGGACAACCGATATATGGCTGAAGAGGAAGGGGCTGTAGGGGCTACACTGGGCTACACTACCTTTAAGGTGGTGAGCGGAAAGAACTTTGCCAAGGGTATGTTGATAAAAGAAATGTCAAACAAATAAGTAATTACGAAGAAGATATGAAAAGAGTACTTAGCGTTATCATGTTACTATGCGTGGCTGTCTTCGCCATGGCTAAAGGCGACAAGATGCCAAAGTATGACATCAGCGGTGCTGGCTCAGGAGTATCTGGCACTGTATTGGTGAAGGTCTACGTATACCAAAACAAGGCTACGGACGAAGAACTGAAGTGTGCCGCCACTCACGGTGTAGTGTTCCGCGGCATTGTAGGCAACAACAGCGGCACCCCACAGCCCGCTATGGCGTCGCCTACGGCAGAGAAGGACAACGAGACATTCTGCGCGCAGTTCTTCTCAGCAGATGGCGAGTGCCAAAACTATGCCAGCATCGTCAACGGTTCTTACGACCGTGTGAAGACAAGCAAGGGCTACAAGGTTGGTGCCATAATACAGGTTAACAAGAAGGCTCTGCGCAAGGCTATGGAGAAAGCGGGCGTGGTGCGCTCTTTGTCGGCTGGGTTCTAAACTTTTTAACGATTTACCATTATGAGAAAGATGTCTTTACTGGCGCTGATGGCTATGGCTTCACTTTGTGCCAGTGCGCAATATCGCGACGTGAAACTGCCTGAGAAACCTACGCAGACCAAGTACACGGACTTTGAGCATAAGGCTAAAGGCTTCTGGTGCGCCGTGGAACTTGACGGCGGAAGCAGCGTGATGAACTCGTTGCCAAACACTCAGTATGTGAACCTCGCTTACACGGGCGGCTACAGGTTCAGCGAGTTTCTACGGGCTGGCGCAGGCTTAGGAGTAAGAATGTACGTGAACAACCATGAGGTGCGCAACACCGACAATAAGTTCGGTGTGCCTATCTTCGCCAATGCACGCGGCAACTTTATGTCTGCCTACGACAGGGACGGAGTGCCTTTCTGGTCGGTAAACATTGGCGGTATAACACAAGAGGGATTCTTCCTCAGCCCTACCATAGGCTACAGCTTTGGTGGACTGCGCAACAACTTCCAGGTGGGCTTGTGCTACACGCTGACTACCTTCAAGGACTGCTCTGACGAAAACAGCGTCTACAGCAGCTTCGGGGTAAAAGTAGGATATGAGTTCTGATAATTTATGAGTTCTGACAATAAAAACTTTCATGCGTTATGAAAAAGATATTACTGATAGCTGTCGCCGCTTTGTTGACAATAACCGATAGCTACGCACAGAAGTCGGCGGTGTATCCACGCACTTCCATCATGTGTCTCGGTGTAGAACTCGATGGCTCGCAAACGCTTCGCGTGGTAGGCTACGGACGTAACCGTGCCGACGCTAAGGAGCAGGCTATGAAGAACGCCGTGGATGCCGTAATCTTCAAAGGCATAAATGAAGGCACGGGGGGATGTAACACTCGACCTCTCGTCACAGAGGTAAACGCTCGCGAACGATACGAGGATTATTTCAACATATTCTTTGCCGACAACGGAGAGTACAAGAAGTACGTCTCGCTGCGCGACACCAAGAAACGCTCTGCCACAAAGGAGAAGGATAAGATTGGATATTCATACCAGCTTACCATCCGTGTGCTGCGCTCTGAACTGAAAGCACGACTGAAGGCGGATAATGTAATAGAGTAAGATACAATTAATACACATAAGTATATAGTAATATGAAGAGGATATTAACGGTAATAACGCTAATGCTCTTTACGCTGATTGTCAACGCACAGGTTAAGAAACCTACCTTGATGGTCGTGCCAAGCGAAGCGTGGTGCAAAGAGCATGGATATATGCAGAAATATGATAACCAGGGTACCGTGGAGGAGATACCTGACTATAAGGCTGCCGTAGCTACCGACAAACAGCTCAACGGTGTGATAGCTAAGCTGAACACGCTGATGGCTGAGAGGGGATTCCCACTGAAGGATATGCAGCAGACTATTAAGAGTATTAACAACTCGGCTACGGAGATGCGCCTTGTGACAAGCAAGAAGAGTGGAGCTAACGTCTACGAAAGCCCTCTCGACAGGCTGCGACGCACGGCAAAGGCGGACATCATACTGGAGATTGACTGGACTGTATATACCACAGGACCTAAGAGCAGAGTGTCATACAGCCTCAGAGGACTTGACGCGTATACTAACAAGCAAATTGCTGGAAGCCAGAGCAACGGCATGGAGTCATTCTCGGCTGACATGCCTACACTGCTCGCGGAGGCGGTGCAGGACAACATGGACGAGTTTAACGAACAACTCATGGCGCACTTCAACGACCTACAGGAGAACGGACGAGAGGTGACGCTCGACATGAGGGTGTTTGACGGTGCAAGTGTTGACTTCGAGAAAGAGTATAATGGCTACGAGCTGAACGAGGTGATTGACAACTGGCTGAACGACAACTGCGTGCAGCACCGCTTCAGCAAGTCGGACGCTACAGAGTCTATGATTCTCTATGAACAGGTGCGCATACCACTGTATAAGGCTAACGGTATGGCACAAGACACTTATGGCTTCGCACGCGAACTGGCACGCTATCTCGCAGCGGCACCATACAATATTCCTGTAAAGACCATCAACCAAGGACTGGGACGATGCTTGCTTATCTTCGGAGAAAAATAATCATGGAGGAACACCACTATGAAAATGAAAAGGATACTTACCGTTGCCGCTGTTGTACTGGCAACGCTGAATGGCAATGCGCAGGAATGTGATATGCCGGTTACGATACAGTTAGACAACGATTTCACCAACGTACCGGTGGCTGCCGTCAATGTGCTGCGACAGTCGCTTAACAGAATTGCGGTAAGCAACGGCTTGACTACCGACTCGCCTACTACGCCTTTCGTCCTCACCGTGCACTGCGACGTGATGGACAAGAGCAACCTGCCTGGACCGCCCGTACAGACGGTGTATAACCTCGGACTGACGTTTTACATTGCCGACACATATACACGCAAGATGTTCTCCACAGCATACCTGCCACTCAACGGTGTTGGCACTGGAGAGGTGAAAAGCTATATCAACGCCTTCAAAGGCATTAACGCTGGCAGCAGCGAGATTAAGTCGCTCATCAACGAGGGCAAGAGCAAGATGATGGCGTATTACGACTCTCAATACAAGAACATCATCAAGGAGGCGCAGCGTCTCGCTTCATTAAAGAACTATGAGGAGGCACTAACTATGGTGCTCTCTATACCTTCGTGCTCTAAGGGCGGCGATGAGGCAACAAAGTACGGTTTGCAACTATACACTACCTACCTTGACCGCATGAACCTATATCTGCTCAATCAGGCTAAAGCTACATGGGCGGCAGGACAGGACAAAGACACCGCGACGGAGGTATGCGCCATGCTCGCTAAGATAGACCCTGACGCTGCCTGTTATGAGGAGGCGGCTAAGCTGATGAAGGAGGTAAAGGCGCAGGTACGCAGCGATATTGACCTCGATATGAGGGTGAAGTATAACGACGAGATAAAGCTTGAGTCTGACCGCATAGCTGCAATGCGCGCTATTGGCGTAGCATACGGCAACGGGCAGAAACCTACCACAACTAACCTTATGTGGCTGAAGTAAACACACTGGGGCACTATTCTCCACACGTAAGAAGCCACAGACACTATTATTAACCTTGGTAACGATAAGTGACTATTCCGTTTCGTTACCACTAAAACAACAAATGTTATGAAAAAACTATTCTTTGCAGCAGCGGCATTAATGCTCGCTACATCAGTATCAGCGCAAGAGGCTGGCGAGTTTCGCTTTGGTATCAACGCGGGCATGAACATCAGCTCCGCTAATCTTGATGCGGACCATTCTTCAAAGGTAGGCTTTAACGCAGGCGTCATCGGTGAGTATAACATCACGGAGAATGTATTTATCAACGCAGGACTGAAGTACTCACAGCGTGGCGTTAAAGACGTCTCTTGGTTATATTACGATGAGGATGACGTTTATACGGACAAGTTGAAGTGGAATCCTGGTTACATAGAGATGCCAATACACGTAGGTTATCGCTATGCTTTCTCTGACTCTTTCAAAGGCTTCGCTGAGTTTGGACCTTACGTGGCGTATGCTGTATCAGGAAGCATGGAAGACAGCTACGGAGGAAGCGTAGGACTGTATGACGATACCGCGTCGTACATCTTAGGTGGTAAATACAACCGCTTTGAGTTTGGACTTGGTGGCGCGATAGGCGTTGAGTTCTCTAAGGTTCAGGTAAAGGCAGGATACGACTTCGGCGTTACTAAGATGTGTGATCTTAGCAACAGTGCCAAAAACTCTAACTTCTATGTAGGAATAGGCTACATGTTCTAATAAGGGAAGAGCTTTAATAATTAATAACTGAAGTTTCGGATTTAGGTTTGTACGGGCTGTTATTGGCTCTGCCACTTGCCTCAAGCAAGAAAGCCTGGGCAAACCTAAATCCGAAACTTGAATTCATAATGCATAATGTATAATTCATAATGCATTATGATTTTTTTTTAACTATGAATTATAAATTAACTTGAGTGTAGCAGATGTCGCTACATGTATATTCCTCCACTACGCACAGTTTAGTTTTTTTTACTTATTTGTATGTACCTTTGCATTTATACGACAGCTACGTGGGACAATATCCCACTTTGTAGCAAACGAATGTTAAATATAAAGGTATTCAACGCTCCTACGGAATAGTGAGAGACAAGCCTCTGTTGAAAGACCTTATACGCACAACCAATGACAATAAGAGAGGCATTGTCACTATTGTAAAAAAGTTATGATAAAGAAGCTATTCCTTTTTGCATTTGTCTTGGGTATGACAACTATCGCGAATGCTCAGATTTCAACAGGTGAGACATCATCAAAGGTTATACGCACTGGCAACCGTGCGCAGGCTGGCAACTTCGGTATCTATCTTGGTGCCACAAGCGAGATTATGAAGAACATAGGTTCTTCTACAAAGTTCGACGCTATCCCTATGATTAACTTGAAGTACATGAAGACCGACCAGTTAGAGTATCGCCTCGGCTTTGAGTGGTACGACAAGTATGAGAGCGAGAACACCTTTAGCGGTGAGGACGATGAGATAAAACACAGCACGACTAACAGCGAGTCAAAGTTCATGTTCTATCCTGGTTTCGCTTACCACTTCTCACCAAAGAACCTTCTTGACGTATATGTAGGTGCGGAACTGCCAATAGGTTTCGGTACTCTCGGTAGGCATGAGTATTTAGAAGGAGTACCAGAAGGAAATACAGAAGAGGATTCATTCCAGGAAAAGGACTATAGAACAGGTCACACAGGCAAAGTGTTCCGTATGGGTGTTGGCGCGTTCATCGGTCTTCAGGCATACGTGGCTAACCTGCCTATCGCTATTGGCGTGGAGTATGGCGTAAGCACACTCTATAACCATTACTATCAGAGCACCTTCCAGAAGGACGGCTATTACCTCAGCGAGATTGACGCTACCTCTATCGACACACAGAAATCTGCTACAAAGTGGAAGTTAGGCAATCAGGTGCGTCTGACTCTTTCATACTACTTCTCTCTTAAGTAAGTATTCATAACTGTTTCTTATAGAACACTTGCTTAGTAACAAACTAAATATTTCCGAAAGATGAAAATAACAAAAGTGCTTACACTCATAGCCCTTGTCTTGTGTCTCGTTTCTTGTGGCACGATAGACAAGAGCAATCCATACAAAGTAGCGTCTACGCGTATGGAACTGAATATGGATGACTTCGTATTCCTTGGCGAAAAAGAAATAAGCTGTGAGTACGATACCTACCTCGGACTGATACATCACCTCAACACCGTTAACGGTGAGACGTTCAACCCTGGCCAGAGAGTGTCGCTCAACGTTCCTACTAACAACCCTGGTCTCTTCAAGTGCAAGGGCATGAAGTACGCTGCGGCTAAACTGCTGAAGCAGTATCCTGACGCACATTACTTCCAGGTAGTGATGTCACGCAAGAACACCGACATACTGTTCCTCGGCTCTACAACCAAGATGACCGCGAAAGTACGTGTGTATAAGTTTATTGACCATAAGCCAAAACCAACTTGCTGCACAACGGAATTCGCAAAGGAAATTGTTAAGGAACTGAAGAAGAAATAAAACGGTATGAAGCGTATTCTCGGAGTATTGTGCGTGATGATGTCGCTATGCCTACTCGCATCCTGCGACAACGAGGACACTGGCGACTTGTCTGACATCGCGCTTATCGTAAGACCCGCCATTGCCGACTCCATATCGTTAGAGTCTGGCGAGAAACAACTGTATACACTGGAATACTACGTGAACACAGGCGGAACAGTAAAACGTTTACAGATAAAATCCGTTGACGCGGAATACGGTGAGTGTATATTAAAAGACACAACGTACACGGAACCTCAGGACGAGGCTACGTATATGTATGTCGCCCCACAGTCTACAAAGGAGAAACTCCGCGTAAAGCTGACGTTCACCGCATGGGAGACAACGGGTAAGAAGACATCGCAGACACGCTACGTCAACGTCATCAGCAAGCAGGTGCTAATGGAAGAACTTGGTCCGGTAGTACTCTACATGGCTACGGAGAAAGACGACGCCATACGCTTTGACGCACCTACACAGACCTTCTGTCATTCATACACCGACATGACGGGAGAGATTGTACGTAAGGGCGACCTCTATCTCGCGGTAGATACATTAGACAATAATCTATACCGTCTATCCTTTGCTACAGCGACACAGGCAAGCTTCGTGCGTGCCAACAGCTTGGACTACGCCTCTACTACATCGTTGGCTGTGCGAACCGTGTACGAGAACTCCATACGCTCTGCCGAGATAAGCGATGTGAAGATAAACGACATCATCATCGTTGGTCACGGCACGCAAGCCGAAGGCGTGCTCTTTGTGCAGAACATAGTGCGTCAGGGCACTAACGACGAGCTTTGCTTGCAGTTACGCTACAAGCCTCTGGTACAGACCACTGGCAAGAACAGTAACACCAGCGACACGCCAGAGAAGAAGGAGAAAGATACATAGTAAATCTTATATCTTTATAAACACAGAGTGTTGCAGTGGCAACAATAAGAAAACTGCGTTCCATGCGGACTGTGAAGTCTACATGGGACGTTTTTTTCATGAAAGAACTTATTTGAACCTAAAATAATTTGTGTAGGCAAAAATAAAAAGCTAACTTTGCCATTGAAACGAGACGGAGTAAGCGTTCTGCGTTACATCTATATCATTAATGCCATATTAATAACAGAACGCTAACTAACGCATCTGTAATGATAAAATTTGAATACTTACCTATATTATTAATCTAAACACAAAAAGCTATGGTTATGGGAAGGATAAAACTATTGATACTCACGTTGGTGACGCTGCTGACGATGACCGCGTGCGACAGTACGAAAACATCGGACGAGATATTGCAGGAATGTGGGTCGGGCGTTGTGATGGTGGTGAACAGATACTACTATAAGCTTACGCTGCCTACGGGCAAGGTGTGGTACTTCACCGGGTTTGACGAAGATGGCAATCTGGACAACCTTACCTTTGAGCAGTCGGAGATACTGAGTAAGATGAACATGATAACGGGAACGGGCTTCTTTATCTCTGACGACGGCAAGATGCTAACAAACAGACACGTGGCGGCACCTGCCATAACGCTCTCTGACACTAAGAAGTCGGTGAGGTCGCTGCTTGACGCCATGTCGGAGCTGATAAGCCAAGAGATGGCGGCACTGTCTGAGAGATACGACGAGCTGGAGTCGGAAAAGAGTAACTGCTATCAATATAACGCGTATGACGGCAACTACTATGTGGACAATGAGAAGATGCAGCAGATAGAGAGCGAGCAGGAACAGCTGCGAGCCAGCTTTAACGGCGACTCGGAGATTAAGGATAACATTAAGACTATGGACCTGAGCGAGCTGAAGGTGGAGCCTGTGTGCGAGGTAGCGGTGGCATACAACAATACGTTTGTTACGAAGGTTACTGACCTTGTGCCGTGTGTAGTTACTGCCGTCTCTGACAAGGAGAACGTAGACCTCGCCATATTGCAGCTGAAGACGAAGAAGACGCCTGAGGATACCTATACATTCTCTGTATCTGCAGACGATGGCGATAAGGGCTTCGTAGACAAGGTGAAGGGGCTGTTTACTTCTGACGATAGCGATAAGTTAGAGACGGAGCAGAAGCTGTATATGATAGGCTTCAACGCTGGCTTTACAGTGTCTAACACCTCGCAAGGCATTAAGGCGCAGATAACGAGTGGAGCGATATCTCAGATTACGGACAACGACAAGATTATGTACACTGTTCCCAGTCTGCCTGGCTCAAGTGGCAGTCCTGTGGTTAACGAGCGTGGCGAACTGGTAGCGGTGAACTTTGCTGGGATGACTGGCACGCAGAGCTTTAACTATGGCATACAGCTGAAGCGCGTAAGGCAGTTCGTGGATAATAATTAGAGTATTCTTTTAGTGCAGAAATAATTAGAGTATTCTTTTATTGCAGATAAAAAAACATCGTGGATATTCTCAAAACAATAATAGTTTGAGTATATCCACGATGTTTTTTTATTCTCTTTTTAAGTATCTATGGCACCATCCTTCACTTATTCTGCGCTTGCTTTGAAATACTCCGCAAGCTTCTGCGTTGCCCTTCCTCTGTGGCTTATAGCGTTTTTCTCCTCGCTTGTCATCTCGGCAAAGGTGCGTCCGTCAGCTTCCTCTGGCGCAAAGATAGGGTCGTAGCCAAAGCCGTCGGTGCCATGTCGTTCCACTGTTATGGTGCCACGCACGATGCCCTCGAACGTTGTTGTCTCTCCTTTATATATTAGGGCTATCACTGTGCGAAAGCGTGCCGTGCGGTCTGCCTTACCCTCCAAGTTGTTTAGAAGGCAACGCATATTCGCCTCACTGTCGTGCGACGCTGCCGTAGGGTCGCTGATGGATGCGTAGCGTGCGCTATAGACACCTGGTGCGCCATCAAGAGCTGTTACCTCCAAGCCTGTGTCGTCAGCGAAACAGTCGTAGCCGTAACGTTCCTTTATGTAGCGTGCCTTCTGCAAGGCGTTGCCCTCCAGTGTGTCGGCGTCCTCAGGTATGTCCTCATGACAGCCTATGTCGTTGAGCGACAGCACCTCTATCTTTCCCGCCTCCTTGGGGAGGGAAGACAGTATAGCGCGTACTTCATCGAGCTTGTGCGCATTGTTAGTGGCGAAAACTATTTGCATTTACTTCACTACGATATTAATGATACGTCCTGGCACCACGATAACCTTCATTACCTGCTTGCCCTCAGTATATTTTGCAGTGCGCTCGTCAGCCAGTGCCGCCTTCTCCGCGTCCTCACGGCTGATGTCGGCAGGCAACTGTATGGTGAAGCGTGTCTTACCGCAGAACTGTACTGGTATGGTCTTCTCAGAGTCCTTCATCTTATCCTCGTCCCACTTAGGCCACTGTGCGTCGCACACGGTGCCTTCGCCTCCAAGCACGTGCCATAGCTCTTCTGCCATGAATGGTGCAAACGGTGCGAGGAGCACTACGAGGTCCTTCAGTACAGCCTTGCTGTGACACTTCTGCAACTCGCCAACAGCTATCATGAAGGCAGAGATAGAGGTGTTGTAAGAGAACTGCTCTATGTCGCCCGTAACCTTCTTTATGAGCTTGTGGAGCGATTTCTCCTGCTCTGCCGTAGGTGCGTCGTCGGTAACGATGTTGTTGCCCTCACGGTCGAAGAACAGTCCCCAGAACTTCTTGAGGAAGCGGTGACAGCCGTCGATGCCGTTGGTGTCCCATGGCTTTGACTGCTCTACAGGTCCGAGGAACATCTCGTACAGGCGCAATGTGTCGGCACCATACTTCTCTACTATCATGTCAGGGTTGACAACGTTGAACATTGACTTCGACATCTTCTCTACAGCCCATCCGCAGAGGTACTTGCCCTCGTCGTTGAGTATGAACTGTGCGTCGTTATACTCTGGACGCCATGCCTTGAACGCCTCTACGTCGAGTATGTCGCCACTGACGATGTTTACGTCTACGTGTATTGGCGTTACGTCGTAACCCTCCTTCTTGTCGAGAGAAACAAAGGTGTTGGTATCCTTTATACGATACACGAAGTTAGAGCGTCCCTGTATCATGCCCTGGTTAACAAGCTTCTGGAATGGCTCGTCCTTGCAACTTACGCCGAGGTCGTAAAGGAACTTACACCAGAAGCGTGAGTAGATAAGGTGACCCGTAGCGTGCTCTGAACCTCCTACATAGAGGTCTACGTTCTGCCAGTACTCGTCTGCCTCCTTGCTTACGAGGGCTTGGTCGTTGTGTGGATCCATATAGCGCAGGTAGTATGCTGACGAACCAGCGAAGCCTGGCATGGTGTATAGCTCTATAGGGAATACGGTCTTGTTGTCTATGTCCTTATTGTCTACGATGCACTTCTTCTCTTCGTTCCATGCCCACTTGGTAGCGTTGCCCAATGGTGGCTCGCCTGTCTCGGTAGGCAAGAACTTCTCTACCTGTGGCAGTTGTATAGGCAGACACTCCTCTGGTATCATCACAGGCATGCCGTCCTTATAATATACGGGGAATGGCTCGCCCCAGTAACGCTGGCGTGAGAAGATAGCGTCGCGCAGACGGTAGTTTACCTTCACTCTGCCCAGTCCCTCAGTCTTCACAAACTTCTTGGTTGCCGCTATAGCCTCCTTGATGGTCAGTCCGTTGAGGTTAAAGCCCTTATAGGCGGTCTTGCCCTCCATTGGCGAGTTCATCACGATGCCTTCCTTAGCGTCATAGCTCTCTTCGCTAACGTCGGCACCCTCTATCAACGGGATGATAGGGAGGTCGAAATGCTTGGCAAAGGCATAGTCGCGAGAGTCGTGCGCTGGCACTGCCATGATAGCTCCTGTGCCGTAACCTGCCAATACATATTCAGATACATATATAGGGCACTTGTCGCCCGTGATAGGGTTGATGCCGTAAGCCCCAGAGAAGACTCCCGTCACGGTGTGGTCTATCATGCGCTCACGCTCTGTTCTACCCTTTACGTACTTCACGTATTCGTCTACCGCCTGTCGCTGCTCAGCTGTCGTTACCTGGTCCACGAGGTCTGACTCTGGCGCGAGTACGAAGAATGTTACGCCAAACATGGTGTCGGCACGTGTAGTGAAGATAGTAAACTCTACGTCCTGGTCAGCCACCTTAATGTTTACCTCTGTACCCTCAGAGCGACCTATCCAGTTTTTCTGTGTCTCGGTGATAGAGTCGCTCCACTGTATTGTCTGCAGCCCGTCGAGCAGTCGCTGTGCGTATGCGCTGACACGCAGGCACCACTGGCGCATCTTCTTCTGCTCTACGGGGTAACCTCCGCGCACACTGACACCGTCTACCACCTCATCGTTGGCGAGCACCGTGCCCAGTCCGGCGCACCAGTTTACCATTGTCTCGCCCATGAAAGCTATGCGGTAGTTCATGAGCACGCTGTTCTTCTTCTTCTCGTCCCATGCGTTCCACTCCTCCGCGGTGAATGTCATCTCCTCGGTGCAAGCAGCATTGACTCCCTCTGTGCCCTTCTCGCTGAAGTGCTTTACGAGTTCCTCTATAGGCTGTGCCTTCTGGCAAGCGTTGCAGAAGAAAGAGTTATACATCTTCTGGAATGCCCACTGTGTCCACTTATAGTAACCAGGGGCGCAGGTACGCACCTCACGGTCCCAGTCGAACGAGAATCCTATCTTGTCCAACTGCTCGCGATAGCGGTTGATATTAGCGTTAGTAGTAACCTCTGGGTGCTGTCCTGTCTGTATGGCATACTGCTCTGCAGGCAGACCGTAAGCGTCGTAACCCATAGGGTTGAGCACGTTGAAGCCTTGCAGACGCTTGTAGCGTGCGTAGATGTCGCTGGCGATGTATCCCAGAGGGTGACCTACGTGCAGTCCCGCACCTGATGGGTATGGGAACATATTGAGCACGTAAAATTTCTTTTTATCCTTGTTTTCTGTAACGTGATAGGTTTTCTGCTGTTTCCAGTAGTCAAACCACTTCTTTTCAATGTCTCTGAAGTTATATTCCATTTTGTTATGTAACGTTTTTCTTTCTGCCTACAAAATTACAAAGAATTTAACGAATATGTGTTATTTTTTCGGAAAATCTTTATTTTCAACAGCTTTTATAATCAATAATGAATAATTTACTGAAGTTTCTGATTTAGCCAAAAACGGGCTGAAAGCCCAGCAGCACATAGCCCAGGGCAACACCCTGGGGATGTATCCGTTAGGGAATGTCGCCCTGTAAGGGCAAAAGTATTATCTGATTTATTTCAAGCTTTTGCCCTTACAGGGCGAAGTTCGATGGAAATGAGTTACCCAGGGTGCCGCTTCGCTTGCCCTGGGCTATGAGCTGTTGGGCTTTCAGCCCGCTCCCATCTAAATCCGAAACTTGAATAATTTATAATGCATAATTAGGCTGGTGCATTGTAAATTGAAATTGTGAATATTGAATTATGCACTATGCATTACTCCTTGCCTTTCCCCTAAAGCTGTTACGTGCCAATGCCGACTCGCATCCTTGGCACAGCTGTTCCGTGGCTCGGTGATGGCTGAAGCCCTCTATCATGGCACGTGCACGTGGCGATGAGAGTATCTCTTCTAACGACTGCGTCAGTAGGTTGCCAAGCACTATGTCGCCGTCGTGGTCAAGGCAACACGGCACCAGACTGCCATCGGCAAGTATGCCTATCTGCTTTTGTAACGCCTTGCAGAAGAGGTCTTGTCCCTCTGTCACCGTCTTGCCATCGGTTGTGGGCCATTCAAACTTACGGTCGAACTCAAGGTATAGGTTGTCGCATAGTCGATAGCCGTCGGGACGCTCACGCCATGGCTGCGGCACGTAGTTGGCAATGAGGCGCATCACCTCCTCGTTCTCTTTGTCGCGTCCCCCACGGTTCCACAGTCGCAACACCATGCAGGTGCCACGATTAGCGGCAGCGGTAGAGAAGCGCATCACGTCGTCGATGTACTCTGCCAGCACTCCCTTAGCGTTGCTCTCGTGCGAATGTAGCGACAGCTGTATCTTGTGCGGCAGTGTGTCGAGTAGCGTCATAGCGCGATGAAGCAGTGTGCCGTTAGATGTTAGCACTGTCTTAAAGCCCTTACTGCGTGCCGTCATGATGAATTGGGGCAGAAGAGGGTGGAGCAGAGGTTCGCCCATGAGGTGGAAATACATGAAGCACACCTTGCCTTGCAGTTTGTCGGTAAGCAGCTCAAACTGTTCTGCCGTCAGTTGTCCCGGCGTTCGGTGATGCTTCGGGCAGAAGTGGCAGTTGAGGTTACAGACATTGGTTATCTCTATGTAACAACGGTCTATCATGAGTTAAACTAATAATTCACTGAAGTTTCGGATTTAGGTTTGTACGGGCTGTTATTGGCTCTGCCACTTGCCTTTAGCAAGAAAGCCCAACCTGCACATAGCCCATGGTGACACCCTGGGTAGACGAGAAGTACGGGCTGTAAGCCCAACAGCACATAGCCCAGGGCAGCGCCCTGGGGACAAGGTAAATATCGATGTCGCCCTGTAAGGGCAAAAGCGTAGAATGGCGATAGATTTCATGAGTAACGCTTTTGCTCTTTCAGAGCGTCTGCGTGGTATGCTCGTCTACCCAGGGTGTTGCCCTGGGCTATGTGCTGTTGGGCTTACAGCCCGTACAAACCTAAATCCGAAACTTGAATAATTCATAATCATAATTCATAATTTAGCTTCGCACGCTGATGCATTATTAATTTTTAGATTACGCATCATCCCCGCCTCCTCCAGTCCTTCAACGACTCCTCGCAGTATCTCTGTCTTTTCGGGGTCAGACTCTATGGCAGTAATACGCAGGTGAGGGTGGGCGAGTAGCATCATCACCACTTCCTCGCCATAGCCACAGTTGTCTATCGTCAGCTCCTCACGGTCGGAGTAGTCACGGTCTACGGTGGCGGCATAATTAGCGTTGCGCTTCATGTTCGCCTTCACCGCACGCTGTATGGTCAATCCCTTATACATATACAGTCCGTAGACAATGGGGGCGAGGGTGCGGCTGTTACGCTCCTCTGGCAGGGTATCGGTGTACCTCTTGCCACACAGACAGCGCAACATGGCGATGGCGGTGAGAGGACGCAGACGCGGTGTGCCGTCAGAGCGACGTGTGAGCCAGTTGAAGACAAGGGGTGGGATGAGCCATGCCATGAAGACCACGCTCGACATTCCGATGATGGTGACTTCGGCAAGGGAGTGTAAAGCGGGGTGGCGTGCCACTATCAGTGTGCCGATGCCTATGAACATGATGAGGGCAGAGAGCACTATGCTGTTCTTATACGACGCGAGGAGCGGTCTACGGTAGGCGTATTCATACTGGCAACCCTCGGTCATGAAGATGGTGTAGTCGTCGCCCTGACCAAAGATGAAGGTGGCGAGGATAACGTTGACAATGTTGAACTTAACGCCAAGCAGCGTCATGATGCCGAGAATCCACAGCCAGCTGACTGCCATGGGCAGGAAGGCGATGACGGCTAACTCTATCCTGCCAAAGGAGAAGAGGAGGAAGAGGAAGACGATGGCGGAGCACGCCAAGCCTATGTAGTTGAAGTCGTCGGACAGCGACGATGCCATCTTGCTGTTGATAGACTGCCATGTGTGTGCGCCATTGACGTTTTGCAATACGCTCTCCACGCTGTCGGGCGACACATAGAGGCGATCTACAACGTAACATGTAGGTCTCTGCCCTTCAGAAGCGTTGTCGAAGGCGACGCTACTGGCGA
Organism: uncultured Prevotella sp.; assembly: GCA_934229335.1. GTDB lineage: Bacteria > Bacteroidota > Bacteroidia > Bacteroidales > Bacteroidaceae > Prevotella. The sequence continues at coordinate 511 of CAKQDQ010000034.1, read as the reverse complement.
GTATATCTTTGATGAGCGGTGCGAAGTGCCCTAACGACTGCACGCTGTAGTTGCCACCTATAATGTCGTAGAAGTCGCTGAAGGCCTCGGCAGAGAATCCGCAGGCAAGTGCCTTTGCGGGCAGGTCATGGCGTAGCAGGTCAGCGTGACGAATAACGAAGTCGTGCCACATGCTCAGCCGTCGCTGCTGTTCTACATGAGAAGCAAGGAAGGTAGTCGCGCTCTCGTGGTGGGCAGCGACAGCGTTCAGCTCCTTTTGTCGACTCTCAGCGTTGGCAATGGCACGCTCCAGACTTTCGCCCGAAGAGACGACAAACACCGTCTGTGCCGTCTGCGCAGTGTCGGCAGCCATCATGCGCTGAAAGTAGTCCATCTCTTCGCGTTGGTTGTCCGTCATATAGTTAATGTGGCTTAGGTCAGAGTCAAACTCCGTGTACAGGCTCTGCCATGCGAACAACACGGTGAGCACAGCCGCCGGCACCACTATCCAGCGTTTGTTCTCCAGTCTTAC
>CAKQDQ010000033.1 GCA_934229335.1 uncultured Prevotella sp. | reverse complement strand
GGGCGAGTCTATTATACTCAAACAAAAATATTTTGAGAATACCAACAATATTTGTTGCTTTTATCTTTCAACATTAATCACCATTAATCTAACATTAATCTTTCATTAATCTATCTCTGATGATGTTTTTGAGCATATATATACGAGAGCAAAGGCATTAATGAGAGATTAATGTTAGATTAATGGTGATTAATGTTATAAAAGTAGTGCGAAGCACAATAATGACTTTTCTCAAATCATTTCTGTTTGACTATATCTCACTTCGCGTTGCACTAATCACACAATGTGAGAAAAGGTAAATAATAGTATCCAAACGAAATGTATTTACCGTCTCTGCAATCACAATGCTTTCGCTATACAATCTGATAGAGATTACGATGTAAGATTATTGAGATTAGACAGCCAAAGGATACGTACGAGGTTGCCTTCTCGTAACGCATTGATATAAAACCGCATACACTCTATGCACTCTTCTACAACGAAAACGGAGACTTACGGAAGAAGATATTTCAGAAAACGGTTGAACGTATACCGAAAAAACATTTCGGTACATACCCAAAAACTGGCTACATCCAAACGATGCAGCCAGTTTTTTGTTTATAAAGAGTGATTCTATAGAAGTCTTAGTAAGGTATCATGCTCAGCATATCCGCAAACTTGTCAATGCCATCCTTCAGCTTTGATCCTATCATCATCTTGACCATAGGGTTGAGGTCAGCCTTTAGCGTAAGTCGCATCTTTGATGTAGTGTCGGTAACAGGTAGCACCTGTATCCAGAAGTTAGCGTCAACAGGCGACTGCTCAGTCTGAAACTTGATGCACTTGTTCTCCTCTCGCTCAATTATCCTCAACGACATCTCGCCCATCATCGGTACGGGGAAAGAGACACTGTCGGCAGTAAGAGTAACATCCTTTAGTTTCTCTAACTGCGCAGGGTCTTGTCCAGCCTCACGTATTTTCTCCTTCACCATCTCGTTGTTCTGCATATTCTCCAGCACAGGACGGAAGTTCTCAAGGTTACTGAGCTTCTCATAGACACGCTCTACAGGTGCGTTGATTTGCTTTATGTTACTTTCGTATTTTGCCATGTTTATTGTTTCTAATCTACCATCCACTTCTCAGGAGCCTTGCGCCACTGGGCAAGCACCTCAAGGTCTTCCTCCTTAATATATCCAGTCTTAGCGGCAATGGCAGTGGTGTGCTCATAGTCAGAGAGTGTTACGAGGCGCACGTTGGCAGCCTTGAACGCCTCCTCCGCAACAGGGAATCCATAGGTGTAACTTGCTACCATGCCCACAACCTCAAAACCTGCCTTACGCAGAGCGTCAACAGCCTTCAGTGATGAGCCGCCAGTAGATATAAGGTCTTCTATCACCACTACCTTTGCACCCTCAGGTATGGTGCCTTCTATCTGGTTGCCCATGCCGTGGTCTTTTGGTTTCGGACGTACATAGCAGTAAGGCAACAGCAACTCGTCGGCAACGAGTGCGCCCTGTGCTATAGCTCCTGTAGCGACACCAGCAACGGCAGTAGCCTCTGGGAACTCGGTGTGAACGAGGTGTACCAACTCTTGCTTTACGAAAGAGCGGAGTTCTGGGTATGCCAACGTTTTACGGTTGTCGGTATAGATTGGTGACTTCCAGCCTGATGCCCATGTGAAAGGGTCGTTTGGCTGCAACTTAATAGCCTTTACGGCAAGCAGTTTCTCTGCAAATGCTTCTTGTACTGTCATAAGAAGAAAAGAAAAACAAACCACAACCCCCTCTCTGCCCTAACGGGCATCTCTCCCCCAAGGGAGAGAAAAAGAATGGGGTGGTTGGTTTATAAATGGTTAATAATATGTTTTATCTATTTTTTTATAGCAAGATAGAGTATCTTTTTCTCTCCCCCAGGGGAGAGATGCCCGTTAGGGCAGAGAGGGGGTTACAAAGTGATGGACGTTAGTTCATGTCCTCCTTAATAAACTTCAGCAGTCTCTCTACGGCATTTTCTTCAGGTATCGCCTTCTCTACGCACGTCTTTCCCTTGTAGAGAGAGATGCGATTAGGACCTGCCCCCACATAACCGTAGTCAGCATCCGCCATCTCTCCAGGACCGTTGACAATGCATCCCATAATGCCAATCTTCAGTGTCGCGAAGCGTTTGTCAGTCTCCGCGGCAGCCTTCACCGCCGCCTTGATGCGGGCAATGGTGCCTTGTAGGTCGTATAGCGTTCTGCCACAACCAGGACAGGAGATGTATTCCGTTTTAGTGAAACGCACTCGTGCCGCCTGAAGTATAGCATCGGCAAGCGACTGTAACTCTTCTTTGGTGCCGCATCCCTCATTATTTATAACAAGGTCAGTAGCACGACGGTCTATCAGCAGTGCTCCAGCGGTCATGGCAGCCTTCAGTTGCAGGTCTTCCATATTGCTCTCGGCAAAGCATAGCGTCAGCGTTCCGTCAGTGTTGATGTCAGCCTGCTCACGCTTCTCGGCACATTCAGGAATGAAGTCTACTAACTTACGTGCCACAGGTATCTCACATTCTGGCTCCTCTGATAGTGATACACGAATGGTATCGCCAATGCCTTCTGTCAACAATGCTCCTATACCTACCGCCGACTTTATGCGTCCGTCTTCGCCTTCGCCAGCCTCTGTCACTCCGAGGTGGAGTGGATAGTGCATATCCTCCGCGTCCATCGCCTTGACAAGCAGTCGCACTGACGTCACCATGACGACCGTGTTTGACGCCTTAATGGACAGCACCACATCGTTAAACCGTTCTTTTTTGCATATACGCAGGAACTCCATGCACGACTCTACGATGCCTTCAGGTGTGTCACCGTAACGCGACATGATACGGTCGGAAAGAGAACCGTGGTTTACACCAATCCTTATGGCGGTGTGATGCTCTTTACATATATTAAGGAATGGCACGAAGCGTTCTTCTATCTTCTTTAGTTCTGCGGCATATTCCTCATCAGTGTACTCTAACTTACGGAACGTTCTCGCAGGGTCTACGTAGTTGCCGGGGTTCACTCTCACCTTCTCGCAGTAGAGAGCCGCCACGTCTGCCACGTTAGCATTGAAGTGAACGTCAGCCACGAGTGGTGCCATATATCCGTCATTCTTCAGCGCATTGGATATGTTCTCCATATTCTTAGCCTCTCGGCTGCCCTGCGTAGTAAGCCTGACGAGTTCTCCTCCAGCATCGATGATGCGTTTGGCTTGCGCCACACACGCCTCGGTGTCGTTGGTATTTGTTGTGGTCATCGACTGTATGCGAATGGGGTTGTCGCCACCTATGCCGATGTTGCCAACAGTAGTGGTTGTAGTTTTACGTCTAAGCATGGTTGTTTAGTAGTTTGGTGGTTTAGATGTTTAGCGGTTTGGTGGTTTTGTCGTTTGGCTAACACAGACTCAAACCACTACACCACCAAACTACTAAACTACTAATTACACTTATATTCGAACTTCACCTCCGCCAGTTCCTTGTTAGCCTTCTCAATCTTTGCGCCGAGACCAGCCTTATATTCCTTTAGTCGTGCGGCGATGTCCTTATCGGTTAGGGCGAGCATCTCCATGGCGAGGATAGCTGCATTCATTGACCCATTGACACCAACAGTAGCTACAGGTATGCCAGGAGGCATCTGTATGATAGAGAGCATGGCGTCGAGTCCATCGAGCATACCCTTGATAGGCACACCGATAACGGGTAGTGTGGTGCTTGCGGCTATTACTCCTGGCAGTGCTGCCGCCATACCTGCCGCTGCAATGATAACGCGTATGCCACGGCTTTCAGCAGAGCGTGCGAACTCTTCTACCGCATCTGGCGTGCGGTGCGCTGACAAAGCGTTGACCTCAAAAGGAATCTTCTGCTCGTCAAGAAACTTCATTGCCTTTTCCATTACGGGCATATCGCTTGTGCTGCCCATGATAATACTTACTATAGGAGTCATATTTATGTTGTTTGTTTGGTTGTTTTGTGGGTTGGTGGGTTGGTTGTCGGGGGGCAACGGTGTAGAAACACCGTTGCACGAGGAGCATCAAGATATCTTAATTGCTAATTATTAATTACGCATTATGAATTATTAATTATGTATTGTCTCACACCATCAATACCGTTGCGGCAGCAGCGAATAGCCCTACGAGGTATCCTCCTACTATTTCTCCTAAGGTATGCAGGCGTAGTAACATTCGTCCTGTGCCCACAACGCCAGCGAGGATAAGTAGTATGCAGAACCACCACAGTGGATAGAAGCCTATTATTAGCGAGAATGCCACTACAGCTCCCGTGGTACCTCCTATCGCCGCCGTATGTGTTGATATTTTCCACCACTGGTTAATCTGCGCACATATCAGCTGTACTACTATGGCAGCCATGACGATGCTGCTCATAAAGTGCGGAAAGTGCATGGCGTTCATGGTAAAGAAGCACGCTGTGTATGACATGATAGATATTAAGTAAGGTATCATGCGTCCTTCTCTCGACACGAGTTTCAGCAGTGACCATCCCTGGTACTTGCGGTAGAGGTGAATCAGGGTTGTAGGTATGAGTACGGTGAAGCAGTATGTTGTCAGCAGTACGAAGAGTTTATATGCCAGTGGCATCATGCTTAGGTAGCTGAACATGAACAGTGCTACAAGTCCCATCATGGGAAGGTAGAACGGCGTGAACACTAAACTGATGTAACGCGCCATGAGCAGTATCATGCGCCTTTGTTCGTTAGCGGCCTTCTTGCCTATTTGGTTCATTTTCTTATTTGTTTTTCTATTGTAGACTATTATTACCGAAGTATTTAGTTTTTTCTGAGGCTTGAGGTAGGTATGGCGAGCTGTTCGCGGTATTTCGCCACCGTTCTTCTCGCTATGGGGAATCCCCTTTTCTTCATTTCCGCCGCCAATCGCTCGTCAGACATTGGTTTGCTCTTGTCCTCATTGTCTACCAGTTCTCGCAGGGCGTTCTTGATAACCTTTGTCGAAACAATCTCTCCGTTGCCTATATCGTAACCGTCGGAGAAGAAAGCACTTAGCGGAATGATGCCCCATGGTGTCTGAGCATATTTTGAGTTGCACACCCTTGAGACGGTGGATATGTCTACGCCAGCTCTCTTTGCTACGTCTTCCAGTATCATAGGCTTGAGGTCTACCTCGTCGCCACTAATCAGATAGTCGTGTTGCAGTGCCACTATAGCCGCCATGGTGTCTCTCATCGTCTTCTGCCTTTGTTGTACGGCATCGATAAACATCTGCGCCTTGCCCACCTTTTGGTGCATATACAGCAGAGCCTCCTTGTCCTTTCTCGTCATCGACTTAGGGTTGTTGTGGTATCCCTCAATCATGTTTTGAAAGTCGGGCGATACGTACAGCTCTGGTATCTTGCCTCGGCAGAGTGTGAAAGAGATGTTGTCGTACTCGTCAACCTCTATTATGAAGTCAGGCGTTACCTGTTGTGTGTTTCTTCCCATTGTCTCTCCCAGTGCCGCTCCCGGTCTTGGGTTGAGCTTTCTTATTTCCTCGAACACCTCTTCTGCCGTGTCTTCGTTCAGCTTCATCTTTGTGGCAATCTTTCGCCACTCACGATGTATGAACTCCTTGTAGTAGTTGTTTACCACCTCATACATCAGTTTGGTGATGTGCGTTGGTTTCTTTCTGAATATCTGTATCAGCAGGCACTCCTGCAATGAGCGTGCGCCTATGCCTGCAGGGTCAAGTGATTGCAGTATGGTGATGCACTTCTCTATCTCTTCCTTGCTTACGTCTATATACTCCTTTATGGCTATCTCGTCGCTAATGCTCTCGATGTCCTTCCTCAGCAGTCCGTCGTTGTCGAGCGATCCTATGAGGTATTCCATTATTATCTGTTGTCTGTCAGAGATGATGTGCTCCCTTATTTGGTTATGCAGGTTATCGTAGAACGACTCTGTGTTGCCGTACACCTGTTCCTCTTGGTCTGCATCCGGGTCGCTGTTGTTAGCTCTGTCGTAATTAGCAGTAGGCAGTCTGTCGTCCTTGTCAATGCTGTCGAGCACCTTGTCCAGCTCCGTTTTCATCTCCTCCGTCTGCCTCTCTTCGTCAAACGACTTCTGCTCTTCTCCGAAGTCCTCGCCATCGTCCTGCTGTGCTATGTCTGTGTTATCCTCGTCAGCCTTTCTTCCTTCCAGTGCTGGGTTGTCGTCAAGCTCCGCCTGTATGTTTTGTTCCATCTGCGCCAATGGCATCTCCAGCATCCTCACTACCATCACCTGCTGCGCTTTTATGCGCTGCCTCTGCTCAAGTTTCTGTTCCTGTTCCTGGGTTTGTGTTAATTCCTGTGCCATTGCGTTATGGGTGTAATATTATGTTTTTACGCTATGCGTAGCGCAAAGGTAATAATTCTTTCGCAAAGTATGCCATATATATAACTAAAAAATCCTCCTTATTATAAAAAAGCGGCAAAACATTTTGCCTTTTGCCTATTTATTCTTAATTTTGCATACTGTATAGTGCATACTACACATATACCTACAACAAACTAACACTTTCTGACAAACTGACCTTTGTAACATACAGGCATCGTTGCGGCAACATTATCACCGCGCTATACAATCGTTGCAATAGTCTAAAAACAAAAACCTGACAATGATTTCTAAGAAAAATTTTCTTGCTCTTGTAGCGGCAGGTATGCTCAACATTGCTCCTGTCTCTGCCGCTGATCAATTGGCTTTTCCTGGCGCGGCAGGTTGGGGACGCTTTGCTAAGGGCGCACGCGCTACGTCGGCTCCTACCGTTTATCACGTAACGAACCTCAACGACAGTGGCACTGGCTCACTGCGCGACGCAGTGTCTAAGGGCAACCGTATCGTGGTGTTCGACGTATCGGGTATCATTAAAATCAAAAGCCGAATAGTATTCTCCAGCAATCTCTACGTGGCTGGACAGACTGCGCCTGGCGAGGGCGTCACGGTGTATGGCAACGGTGTGTCATTCTCTGGTGCGAGCAACATCATCTGCCGTTACCTTCGTGTACGCATGGGCCACGGAGGCGACAGCGGTAAGGACTGTGCCGGCATCGCCAACGGTACCAACATGATTTTCGACCACTGCTCTTTCTCATGGGGTCTCGACGAGACGTTCTCTATAAACCCTGACGGCAAGGGCGACCTCGGCAACATAACGCTACAAAACTGTATCTTCGGTCAGGGACTGCTGACGCACTCTGCGGGCGGTCTGATGCAAGCAGACAATATCACTCTCTACCGTAACTTCTACTGCGACAACGCTACTCGTAACAATAAGATTAAGGGCATTAACCAGTATGCCAACAACGTGGTATACAACTGGAGCAACGGTTGCTACATCATGGGTGGCGACTCTGAAGGCTCTTCTTACGTGAACATCGAGTCTAACCTCTTCATTAACGGTCCGGCGAAGGGCGGCAACTGCTTTGGCGGTGCTAACGCTGACTTCCACTGCTATGGCGACGACAACTGGCAGGACATAAACATGGATGGCGTATTCGACCCATACCTCGTTACCGACTACAGTGCCGCCACACGTGTGGACAAGCCTTACGACTACCCTCAGCTCGACCTCTACAACGGCAACGAGCTGCTTGAGAAGAATATACCTACCGTAGGCGCCAGTCTGCCATACCGTGACCAGTCTGACTGCTATATGGTCGACGAGGTAATGTCGTACGGTAAGCAGGGTAAGATTATCACCTACGAGACAAGTCTGCCTATTGGTGCGCCCGACACATGGGACTGGTGGAAGGGCGACGCCGTGAAAGACACTGACGGTGACGGTATGCCTGACGCCTGGGAGATTGCCAATGGCACCGACCCTAACAAGGACGACGCTACCGTGCTTGCCGCCAACGGATACCTTAACATTGAGAACTACATCAACTCTATAACGGCATCTGACCGACAGTTCTTCCTGCGTAAGCCTATAACGCTGCAACTCAGCAGTGCTACCACTACGACTCTTACGCTTACTTGGCGTGACTACACATACGCTGAGGAGGGCTTTGGCGTAGAGATAAAGCAGGCTGACGGCACATGGAAGGAAGCTGTACGTACAGAGCCTAACGCTACTTCTTGCCAGGTAACAGGACTGGAGCCTGGCACTCAGTATGAGATGCGCGTCTATGCCTTTGCCAAGAATGGTGGCGAGGAGAAGCGTTCTGACTATGCTACGGGCACCTTCACTACACGCCAGATAGAGGTTGGCATTATTGACATCGACGCATTCCAGCCTGACGTGACACTGGGCGAGGAGCAGACTGTATGGGACAAAGCTACTACCGCATGGAAGGAAGGCAAGGCTTACACCGACGGCAACAACGTATTGCTGAACACTGACGCCGACAAGACCGTGACTATATCTGGCGACGTGGCACCAAAGGCAGTGGTAGTCAACGGCACTGGCGCACTGACCGTGGACGGTGTGATTGGTGGCAACGCTACAAGTGTTAACAAGGGCAACGAGGGTACACTCGTTCTCAACGGAAAGAATACATACACTGGAGCTACGGTGCTACACCACGGTGTGCTTGAGTTCAACTCTCTCGCTAACGGCGGACAGCCTTCTGCTATCGGCGCATCGCTCAACTTCCCTGCCAACTGGGTAATGGACGGGGGTACGTACCGCTACACGGGCGGCTCTGTCACTACCGACCGCAGTGCGAAACTGATGCAGCAGACAACGCTCGAGATAGCCAACAGCTCTGCTACCATAACAGAGAATGGCTCATTTGAGGGCGACGGCGGCTTGACACTCGACGGTAAGGGAACGCTTGCTATCGCTAATGCCGCTACTTTCTTCAATTACACTGGCGAGACAGTGCTCAATAGTGGCACGCTGTCACTGACCGACATAGAGAATGGTAGTAAAGTCTTCGTTGGCTCTAACCACAAGGTAGTCTTCAACGGCGGCACAATGAAGATAGCCCATGCAAAAGGTGACGGCCTGACATATAAATTCCCTATACAGGTTAATGATGGCACCACGTCAACACTCTACATTCCTATGGCGGGTTCTTTGAATAGTGACATTACGGGTAGCGGAACACTGGAAATGATAGTACCGTACCTCCGTTGCCCTGTCAGTGGAACATTACCCAACTTCAACGGACGCATCATTGCCAACGGCGTGCCATCAGAAGGCAGTCAGAGCCTCTTCTACCACGCTTCACAGTGGAACAGCCCTAACGTAGTATTCACCCTGAAGGGCAAATCATATATGGGCGCATGGGCTACTAATACAGAGAACGTCATAGGCGGTCTCTCTGGCGACAAGGGTACTTACCTCATTGGTTCAAGTAAGCAGACTAAGGGCTTCACTTGTAAGTGGACCGTGGGTGGCGCTAACACCGACGAGACGTTCGACGGCATCATCAACGACCTCCCCGTAGGCCTCAATTCCGCATACAGCGGCACGGTGTCTATCGTTAAGGTAGGTAAGGGCTACTGGCGACTGGGTGGCAACAACACCTACAGCGGCACCACCATGATTACCATGGGCACTATGATAATAAACGGTACCAACAGCGGTAAGGGAGCGGTGTCTCTCTATAAGAATACTACCTTGAAGGGTAAAGGCTCTATTGCCGGTAAACTGACTGTATACAACGGTGCTACCGTTGAAGCGGGCGACACGCTGCCTTATGGCAACACGCTGGCAATGAACGGTGCGGTAAGCTTCATGGCAGGCTCTACCCTACGCATACCGCTCTACCATCTCTCTACGCTCTATCGCCAAAACAATGTGAAGTTTGGCTCTACACTCACCATTGCCAACGGCGTAACGCTCGAACTGGACATGGCTAACGTGAAGGACTTGGAGGACGGAGCCGCGTTCACCGTCTTTGCTACCGCACCTACTAATGTAACGGGCAAGTTCACCACTATCACTCCTGAGGTTCCTGCACCAGGGTTCACATGGGACACTACTGACCTCTACACTAAGGGTAAGCTCTATGTGAAGGCGAACGCTGACGGCGTAAAGGCTGTTAAGTCGGCTACTGACAATAATGACGCTAAGCGTCGCAACGCTGCCAATGGACTTTACAACATCTCTGGTCAGAAGGTTGGCAAGGATTACAAGGGTATCGTGGTGAGCGACAGCAAGAAATATGTTAAGGAATAGATAACAATATAGCAATCAGTGCATTACAATTTCATACTGATTACATGGCGATTACATTGCTATCGCATCGCTAACAGATAGCGATTGCATTGTCAAAGGATATAAACAGTGAATCCCCTGGCGGTTTAACAGTAAACAGCCAGGGGATTTTTTAGTGGGAAGGAGTAAAGACGGAGGGGTGGAATGTTTACTTACTGGAGTTTCAAATTTAGGTAGATACGGGCTGTTATAGGTTCTGCCACTTGTCTTAAGCAAGAAAGCCCAACAAGCGCATAGCCCAGCGTAGCGACACCCTGGGTGTTGTAGTATTATATTATATGTTACGCCCTGAAAGGGCAAAAGCATAATATGTTATTTTGCTCAATGACTGTGCTATATTTATTACGCTTTTGCCCTTTCAGGGCGTTAATGATATGTTATTCGTTATTCATAGCCTGGGTGTCGCTACGCTTGCCCTGGGCTATGCGCTTATTGGGCTTTCAGCCCGCTCATACTGTTATCTCTTTAGTCGAAAAATCCTGGCTGCTGGTACTTTATGCCCAACTCTTTGTCTACGGCGGCAATGATGCCCTGCACCTGTCCGAGGGCGAACATACGACCGAGGAACGAGTAACCAGCGTTGTAGCCCTTCGTCTCGTCGCCAAGCATCGTCATGCCGTGGTCAACGCGCATTGGCAACTTCTGCGTCTCTGGCTTGCGTGTCGCCATGCGGTGCTGCTCTTCCTTCTCGAAGATGTGTGCCAACTCTACGATGTCGGCACGCCCACCGAGGTGTGACGCCTCTGTGAAGTCGCCGTTAGGGAAGATGTAACAAGAACGCAGATGCACGAAGTGGGTGCGGTCGTGATACTTCTTAGCCAAAGCGGTAATGTCGTTATGACCTCCAGCAGACAGTGAACCAGCGCAGAAGGTCAAGCCGTTGTGAATGTTAGGCACAGCGTCGAGGAACTTCTGTATGTCCTCGTCGCAGTTCACTATGCGTGGCAGTCCGAGGATAGGGAACGGTGGGTCGTCTGGGTGTACGCACATATCAATGTCGTACTCGTCGCAGATAGGCATGATAGCCTCTAACCATGTCTTCATGTTGTCCTGCAACTGCTCTTTGGTAACCCCATCGTAGAGTGCGAGAAGCTGGCGGAACAGCTCCACAGGCTTGTCGTCGCCCTCCTTGAAGTTGCCGCTCACGAAGCCCTGTGTCTTTATGACGATAGTCTCCACAAGGTCGTGGTCATACTCTGGCGTTGCCTTCTCCTTAATCTGTCGCACCTCTTCAAGGATGTCACGGTTCCATGCCTTGTGTGCCTCGTTAAACTCTTTCCACTGCTCTTCGGCATCCTTACGCTTGAGGATGTGGATGTCGAAGTAAGCGAACTCGCCCCAGTTGAAGTAAAGGTTGCTTGAACCGTTAGGGTTGTCGTGCAGCAGGTCGGTGCGTGCCCAGTCTAACACTGGCATGAAGTTGTAGCATACGCAGTGTATGCCCTCCTTACCGAGGTTAGCGAGTGACTCCTTGTACACCTCTATCTGTTGCTGACGGTCAGGACCGCCATACTTGATGGTCTCGGTTACTGGCAGCGACTCTACCACAGACCAGCGCATGCCGTATGACTCAATGTATTCCTTCAGGTCACGTATCTTTTCGCGTGTCCATACCTCGCCAAGGGGAACGTCGTGCAGTGCCGTTACTATGCCCTCAACGCCTATCTGTTTCAGCATGGCAAGAGTTATCTTATCGTTCTTGCCAAACCATCTCCATGTTCTTTCCATGTTGGGTTGTTTAGTGGTTTAGTAGTTTAGTGGTTGGGTGGTTCGGTGGTTGGGTTGATAGTCCCATTATCATTAAAAGTATCAACTAAACTACCAAACCACCAAACAACTAAACCTACATTGCCGTTACGTTAAATCCTCCGTCTACTACAGCCACTGTGCCAGTAACGAACTTAGCGGCGTCAGACATGAGGTAGTGTATTGTACCGCATAGCTCTTCAGGCTCACCCATGCGAGAGAATGGTGTCTGGCGTATTACAGCCTCGCCACGTGCGGTGAACGAACCGTCAGGGTTTGTCAGCAAGGTGCGGTTCTGCTCTGTGATGAAGAAGCCTGGAGCGATGGCGTTAACACGGATACCCTCGCCGAACTTGCGAGCAGCCTCTTGTGCCATCCAACCTGTGAAGGAGTTGATGCCAGACTTAGCCGCGCTGTAACCGCATACACGTGTGATAGGACGGAAGGCTGACATAGAAGAGAAGTTGATTATGCTGCCCTTGCCCTGCTTTACCATAGGCTTGAGGAATATCTGTGTAGGGATAACGGTACCAGTAAGGTTGAGGTTGAGAACGGTCTGGAACTGCTCTGGCGCAAGGTCAAAGAATGTCTGGTCTGGTGCTATGGTTGCACCAGGCATATTACCGCCCGCAGCGTTGAGCAGAGTGTCTACACGACCGTATTTCTCTACTATGTAGTCGCAAGCCTTCTGCATTGTCTCTACGTTCATGACGTCCATCTTTACGAACTCACACTCACCGCCAGCAGCCTTGATGTCTGCCACAATCTTTGCGCCAACGTCTTCTTTACGTCCGCCGATTACTACTTTCGCGCCTTCGAGTGCGAGATACTTGGCGATGCATCTGCCGAGGATGCCTGTTCCGCCTGTGATGACTACAACGTAGTCCTTGATGTTGAATAGATTAGACATTATTGGTTGTTTTGTTATTCTGTTGTTTCGTTGTCGGGGGACAACGGTGTAGAAACACCGTTGCACGAGGAACATCGATATATTTTAATTATTGCCTTTTATGAAGGTACGCATTATTCCACCGCTTCGCCCAACAGTGTCGCTGAGGTGCTGCCCGTTATGCGCACCTTAACGGTCTCGCCAATGTGGTGATTACCTTTGTCGAACACCACCATCTTGTTCTGCGAGGTTCTGCCACACAGCTGTTCGCGGCTGCGCTTGCTGTAGTTCTCTACAAGCACTTCAAACTCTTTGCCCTCATCCAGCTTGTAGTTGGCGGCAGAGAGTTCTGTCTGTAGTTTTATCATCTCGTTAAGACGACGTATCTTTACTTCCTCTGGCACGTCGTCAGGCAAGTGCTTTGACGCGTAAGTGCCAGGACGCTCGCTGTATTTGAACATGAAGGCACTGGCATAGCCCACCTCTCTCATCAACGAGAGCGACTGCTGGTGGTCTTCTTCCGTCTCAGAGTGGTAGCCCACGAAGATGTCTGTCGTGATGGCGCACTCTGGTATGATGCGCTTGATGGCGGCAACACGCTCCATGTACCATTCGCGAGTGTATTTACGGTTCATCAACTTCAGTATTCTGTCAGAGCCAGACTGCACTGGCAGGTGTATGTGCTTGCACACGTTAGGATAGTCGGCAATGACGTGCAGCGTCTCGTCGCTCATGTCCTTAGGGTGAGATGTGGTGAAGCGCACACGCAGTTGCGGCACTGCCTCAGCTACAAGGCGCAGCAGTTCTGGGAAGGTTACTACCGTTCCGTCTTCTTTCTCGCAACGATAACTGTTGACGTTCTGTCCGAGCAGTGTAACCTCCTTATAGTTACGCTCTGCAAGGTCGCGCACCTCACGCAGTATGCTCTCTACGTCGCGTGAACGCTCTCTGCCTCTGGTGTAAGGCACTATGCAGTAGTGGCAGAAGTTGTTACAGCCACGCATGATGCTTACAAAGCCTGAGAGGTGCATACCGTGGCTACGCTGTGGCAATACGTCACGGTAGGTCTCTGTAGTGGAGAGGTTGGTGTCGATAGCCTTCTGACCCAGTTCGCACTGCGCTATGAGGTCGGGCAGAGAGAGGTATGAGTCAGGACCAGCCACGAGGTCGGTGTAATGGTTCTGCAACAGGTCGTCCTTAACGCGCTCTGCCATGCAGCCCAACACGCCGATGATACGCTTACGCTCTTCGCCACGCTTTACGTTCTCGGCATGAAGTGCCTCAAGACGATGGTATATCTTGTTCTCTGCGTTCTCACGAACGGAGCAAGTATTCAGAAAGACGGCATCGGCGTCGTCTATTGTTTCGCACTGTTCGTAGCCTGCCATCTGCATGATGCTCGCTACTACTTCAGAGTCTGCCACGTTCATCTGGCAGCCGTAAGTTTCTATATATAGTTTCTTCATTGTTTGTTATTGATGGAACGTTGGCATGGAAATGCCAACGCACAAGGAGTTTTGGGGTGGCTGACTATTCTTTGTAGGCGTTGAGTTTCTTGAGGTAATACGCCTTTACGTCGTCCCACTTATAGTATGGTCCGCTGACGGGAGTGATGTCCTTAGGCAGCGTTGTCTCGTCTTCATTGAGCAACACCTTAACGAGTGTGTCACCGTTGCCGTTCGGTTTGCGGTAAAAGACGAACTGCACGTTGCTGCCCATCATAAAGATGTTGTAGTCGCGCCAGCCGTTTTTCTCTATGTCGTCAAGGTTGCGGTACTGCGTTCCGTAGCCGTTGAGGTTGAGAAGGCATACCAATGGCAGCACACACACCTCATGACCGTAGCGCAGGGTGGCTCCTGGCTTAGGCAAAGCCAGCGAAGAGTCTGCCTCGGCTATCATCTTACGCAGCAACACTCGCTGTGAGTATGGCTGCGTACCTCCGTTGAGTGGCGACGGTCCGTAGGTGATATACCAGTTGGCGTTGCGTGCCAGCCAGATGTTGTAGAGTTCGTCGAAGGTAAAGAAGTCGTAGAGGGAGATGCTGTGGCGCAGTTCGGTGCTCTGAAGGTTAGAGCACATCTTCCATATCTGGTCCACGTAGAACTCCTTTGGCTTCTTCACATTCTCCTTCCAGTACTCCTCTGTCTTGAAGATACGGTTCATGAAAGGCACCCAGTCCACGTGTTTCTTCTCATACTCGCGGTATGCCTTTTGCGCCTCAGAACCTTCGGGCATACGCTGTTTGAAGAGTGGTTTGTCGTCGAAGATAATGTAACTCATGTCGCCAGCGGAGGCATCTAAGCGGAATGTCAACTCTGGGTTATGGCGTTGCAGGGCGAGGAGTGCGTTGCTCATGGAGAGTATGCAGCGCACTACGGTAGAACTGTTAGCCTTAATGTTTGTCTTTCCCTTGAAGACCTCAGGGAATCGTTCGTACATACGCGACGCTATCTGGTCGTGCTGTTGCGCTCCACGCAAGGTTAGTTCCTCGATGTGTCCCATGGCGTCGTCGCGTATTATGCGTACCTTCTCCATAAGTTCCTTGCCTTTCGGTGTCAGCATGCCGTCATCGTTGGCTTTCTTCAGTATGTCGTAAGCCTTGGTGTAGGTCCAACTGCCTATAAGGTTGCGTGAGCCGTGTCGTCCGTAATGGCTAATGTAGCATGCCTCGTAGCCCTTTGGCGCGGCAGTAAGTTGTTTCTGCGGACCGCGGTAAGCCACGTAGTTGTCGCCTGCCAGCGTTATGTCCTTTTTAAAATCGTTCAGTGCCGTCTGTGCGTTAAGGCATAGACAGATGACAAATGTAAATATGGTCGCGATAATATGTTTCATGTTGCAAATTTACTTAAAAGAAATGTAATGGCAAAATAATGAAACGAAAAATACCAAAAAGTCATGCCGTAACATGCCCTTTTGGTATTTTTAAGAAAGTATGTGGTATTTTATTTGAAGTTTCTTATCACCGTCACCTGAGTGTCATTACTTGAGTAATATTTTCTTATTACCTATAATGTATAGTCCCCTTACTGGTTTGTCTATTCGCTGCCCTACCATATTATATATGGCGCACCCTTTTGACTTGTTCTCCTTGAGTGCTGTTATTGCTGAAGGGATGTCACTCTCAGCTTTATGAATAATGACAAAGTCTATGTCTCCTGCTTGGTTTAATCCTCCTTTGTCTGTGGTATATCCAGAGAGTGCGAGTGGTGTGTCCTCGTTCAAGGTAAATTGCTTGGTGATGTTTTGGTTTTTATTCCAATAGAGTATGGCGTTCTCGTTGTTGTCGCTGACGCCAGCGTTGCGCAGATATACGTCACGATCTTTTACCGTACCTACGTAAATGGTGTATTTACCTACTGGCAGAGTGCACAGTGTTACCATCTTATTGCCGTCAGGGTGTGCCGTAAAGCCGTTGGAGGCTGTGGCAGAGGCTGTAGCGGTAACATTATCGAGGCTCTCTGCCTCAGCGAAAAAAACGATGTCGCCCTTGTTGTAGAGGTTGTAGTTTACAGTGATGTTCTGGTCTTCTAAGCCCATCTCCGTTGTGTAACTATAGTCTTGTGAAGTAACACCAGCAAACTTGTCATCGTTGAGCACGTATATCTTGTCGTCTTTCTTGATATAGGCTTTGCCGTGGATGGTGTATTCCTTAAACTCGCCAATGCCCTCCATTGTCCACTGGTCAAACGATGTATCGCCACACATGGCTGTTATAGTGGCTTTATGCTCAAACACCTCTCCTATGTCAGTAAGTATGAGTGATGAGAGATTGGTTTGGGGTATACCGCCCTTCATCTGGTTGTTTGCCCAAATGGTGTATGTCTGAGAGGCACCTGAGTTATTGACGAACTCATGAACGCGGTCATTGGTTGATGTAGCGAACTTACTTCCTTCAGAGCCTGTCGTCCCGTTGACGGTATACCAATAACAGCGTTCGCCACTCCAGCCTGTAGTGTTGACGGTTAGTTTGGTGTCTGCAGGTACTACTATCTGAATGTAGTTGTTGGCGGGCTGCGTACTTGTGCCGCTTACGAGCCACCAAAGTGCTTGCGTTCCGCTTTGAGAGAACGATGCCTTATCTGTCTCGAAGTTTAGTAGCACTCCCCCGTTTTGCACCTCATTGCCGTTGCTGTCATACTGTTTGTTGGCTGTTAACTTATAGTTAGTCCAACGTGTGGCGTTTGTGAAATCCCATGTCTGGTCGGGTATGCTGGCGCGAATAGACCTTACTGCTGACGGTGTGCCATTAGGCAGATACGTGACAGCCTTAACAAGAGTATTTTTATTTACTGTGAACGGTGCCGTATAGAGGTTGCTCTCCTTGGTTGGTGTGCTGCCATCCGTTGTGTAGTAGGTGGCAAGCCCCGTTGTGCCAGCATTGCTTTCGCCAGGTATTATTGTTACGAGGAAGGCAGCATCGTTGCTTATTTGCGGTGTGGAGACCGTCTCGGTACTGCTGCTTTCTACCGTAAGGTTGGTGATGCAGACGTAGTTGTAACTCTGTATGTCCATTTGTGTTGCCTTGTCGCCACCGATGACGTATGTTGTGCCTGACGCAAGAGGCGTACCAGGAGCGAGCAAGGTCTGCGTTTCATCACCTTTTATATAACAGTTCTCTGATATGAACGTTGGCATGGTCTTACCTGCGAGAGTAAATGTTACCTCATCGCCAGGCTGTAGGTTGAGCACAGAGAAGTGGGCAGCATTGCTGTAGTTGAAGAGACCCGTGTTGTTCATTCCCTCACCTTGGTTACGGAAATCGAGCCACCCAGTGCCTTGGTCGAAGGCTATACGACCATAGAACTTCTGCTGTATGCCGTTTGCTGTCATATAGTCGGCTATCTTTACAGAGTGATTGTCGGCAGTAACGGCAGCGTTGCCGGTCATTGTGAAGGTAGCGTTCTGAAGTGCTGCATTGTAGAAGTTCCACGACTGAGTGATGATGCCGTTAGCATACAGGCACTCTCTGATGGCACTCTCAAGTTGAGCGTTCAGTTGTTTCTGTACCTCAGCGGAGAAATAGTAGCGTTTTGCTTTTACTTCGTTGAGTTTAGATTGCAGTACTGCGCGTCCATTACTGTATTTCTCACTATTCGCCAACACGTCCTCGGCTTTGCTGATAAGTGTCGTCAAAGCTGTTTGGCGATTGTAGATACTGTCTACGAAAAGGGTATTACGGTCTACCTCTACATTGTCTTTGAAGAACGCGATAACTATTTTATCGTATATGCTTGAGGGTTTCTTGACGCCTTGCAGCGAAACCATCTCTGTACCATAAGCAGGTATGGCATGTACTGTACCTGTTGAGAGCGTTACGCCAGAGGTCGTCATTACCTTAACAGTCATTTCGTCGCTTGCAGACAATCCATAGTTGTCTACCTTAACAGTAGAGATATTGTTCTCGGCATCGATGTCAGGAATCATTGCCGATACCATGGCAGGCTCATAGTTTACATAAGGCAATTTGGCATAACCATATACTATATCGCCAGAGTTTGTTTCTCCTATCATCTTTGGTGCAAACTCTTCGGCGGTGATGCCACTGGCACCTGCCGAGCCTGTGAATGTCACGATAAGGTTACCTTGAGCATCGGTTTCTGACGCTGCCGCCTTGAAGCCATTGCCGTAGTTCACCTTGTCGTAACTACCAAATACGAGCGACGCGAGGTTAATGTCAGCAGGATTAAAGTCGGCTTCCTTCATTATCTTCACCCTAATGCTTGTTGTGGCGTCTGTGATAACATCAGCATTAAGGACCTCTATCAGTCTGCTCTTTACGAGTGGCGCAATAATGTTCTTAGACGAGTGCCCATCGTTAGGACCAGTGTCAGCATCCTTTACAGCATCTATCGCGGCAAAGTGTATGTATGTGGCACGTCCTGTATCGTCGGTCTGTATCTTGGGGCGTTCCAGTTTGTACCAACCTTCCGCATCACCATTAGCGTGCTTTATTATACCCGTTTTATATGCCACACCAGGTTCATTTACCCAGTGTATGCCATCAAGAGAGCGACTGAGGCTTGCTACCTTTGCGTCGTAGTCGTTGACAATCATATAGTACTGCATATGGTCGTGCCATATCACTGGGTCTTCCAGATAACGTGTACGATTGCCAACGTAAGCGGTATGGTCTGTTTGCTGATAATAGTCATTGATACCATCACGGCTAACCCATACGCATCCGCCACGGTCCATCATAAGGAATGAACCATCTGAACGACGGGCGAAGGTGCAATTAGAAAGACTTACGGTGCGGTCATTACCACGCTGCAGACGACGGTCACGAAGGTGCCAGTTGAACTTACCAAGGGTCCATGTTGTTGACGACGTCAGTGTTGGTTCATTGCTGATATAGCGGCGTTCGATGTTATATACCACTGTGCGACCATCCTTCAGACGATATGCCTCTGTGTTATGACCTGCGCCTAATTCCTCTTGCCACACGAACCCGCGGTCGGGATAGTTGCTTACTCCATGATAGCAACGCGAACCTGTAAGCCACGTATCGTGTCCCTTTGGTGAGTTCTCAGGCCATCCTGCAACAAAGAGGTGCCATTTACCATCATCGCCCTTTATGGCGTTGCCACCCCAATAAGAATAGGTGTTATCTTCTATGCCATTGTCTTTCCATCGACCTAATGTACCTGTCCAACTCTCACCTTTTAGGGTTCCCGCTGCGGTTCCCCAATCATCAGTCGTAGCAGCGATGCTGCCATTAAGAGGCAGTATGTAGTCAACAAACTGTCCTCCTTTTCTGAAGGCGTCAGCCTTTGCCATCATCGTAGTTACTAAGGCAACTGTTAACAATGCTATTTTTCTCATCTTTGTCAATATGTTATGGTTAACGTTATGGTTATTTCGTTTTGGTAATATTACTTTATTGTATGTATCTCCATATAGTCAATGTCGGGCATCGCTGCATTATCATTATATAGTCGCACGCTGTTCTGCCCTTTGTTAAATCGTAGGTTCAGCGTAACCTTTCCGTCAGAGTCAGCTTGCTTAGCATTGACAAGTTGCGCACTGCCACCGTTGACCGAAATATAAAAAGCCTTATTACTACCAAAGCCTACGGTGTGCACAACCACCTGATGATTGCCTTGCTGCTGGCAATACACATCACGCCACTGTAAGTCGTTTTCTGGTCGCACACCAAGGTTTGTTACCTTCATCTCTCCGCTGCATTGCTTATCAGCGGTGTAGTAGGCAGTTCCTATTGCTATAGGGTTGTACAGTTCCTGATAACTTGACAGGTATGCAGTCTCCGCCTCATAGATTTCGCGTGGCAGACGCTCTCTACATTCAGCGAGGAATACCTGAGTGGCATGGGGCGCAAGTGTGCCCTTCCATTCTTTTTCCTGAGACAATGTGCCAAGGTCTTTTTGTTCGAGCAGGTCGCGAAGGCGCACCTTGCCACCCAGTTCGAGGGTTGTCATGTCAACAGAGATAGTCTGCGTACTGTCTGTAGGATTGTAAACGGCAAAGGCTCGTTTCGTGCCGTGCCTTCTCTCTATATCCTTGACCAGCACATAGCAGTTGTTTGTTATCTTTGCTACATAGGCTTGCAGCCCTAACGTATCTTGGTTTATCGCTATGAGGTCTTTGTTTGTCAGCAAACGGAGAGTCTCTGGCCGCAGTTTCGTAATGTCGCAACCAATAAGCAATGGACTCGACATCATGCACCAAATAGCGAAGTGTGTTCGGTCTTCTTCAGTTTTTAGACCACGTCCCACCTCCAGCATGTCCATATCGTTATAGTGTCCTGACGATACATAAGCCGAGAGGTAAAGATTTTGCTGTATGATATCCTTTACCGATGACCAACGTGCACGGATGTCGTGCGACATTCGCCATGAGTCAGCAACTTGCGACACCCATGTGCCTGGGTAATCCCATCTACAAACGTTCACACGCACATCCCTACGTCCTGTTCGGTCAATGGCTTTACGTATGGCAGTATATTGCTCTTTAGGGTCGAGGGCGAGATGTGAAGCATTGCGTGCCGCACTACCACCACAGAAGTCTATCTTTATAAAGTCAAACCCTAACTCCTTGAAAAACATATCACAGTCTTGCTGCTCATGCCCATAGAGACCTACACCGATGGCGATAGTGTCGTTGTCATACCAACAGCCACAGGTGTTGGCACCTGCATCGCTGTATATGCC
>CAKQDQ010000032.1 GCA_934229335.1 uncultured Prevotella sp. | reverse complement strand
ACATAAATAAATCAATAAAAATCAGATAATATTCTTTTATACTCAGTATTAAGCATTTCTTCAATAGAAGGTGCTTTAATTCTGCCATAAGCATATATAGAATATGCTTTGTTTTTGTCAGTAGGTGTATTACTTGAATTAGATACTCCTAAGACTGATTTGATTATTTTAAGTAGTTTCATAGTTATATATTGTTTATTGTTTATATAATAAAAGTACAACCTTTGATATAAGATTGTACTTTTATTTTAAAAATCAAAAAGGTGTTTCATTACAAGATAAGGGTAACTTATTACAACAAATGCTTTATATGTAGTATGTGTAATTTTACAGTTAGATTTATATTCTAATTTATGTACTAATTCTCCTTCAAAAATATTATAAATATAATCAGTATATGCTGTATTTAAGGCATTTAATTTATATTTCTTTAGTATTCTACGAAAAGTTACTGATTCTTTATAATTCTTTTCTACTATAAATTTATAAGATTCATCTTTTAAAACTCTTCTTAGAGTATCATTTGCAATAAGAAGAGAATTAAAACTTTTATCCCATTTATAGAATTTTTTTATACGTAATTCTTCATCACTATACCCTATTAATGTTAGTACTATTAGCCCAATTATTAAACATATCAACAGCATAATCAGTATCCATATAAATAGGTTTTGCCGCTTCAATATACTATCCATTATTATCAAGACCATAATACTATATATAATTTTGTTTTATTGTAAAAGGTTTATAACCAAATAACTTATCTCCTAATGGATAACTACCAAATTTATCTATTACTTTGCCTATTTTAGAATTACTATCTGTAAACAAGGCCTTTTTTAGTCCACTTGCTATTACCCATTGAGGATTTATTTTTTGTTCATCTGTAAATTGCATTAAATTATAATCATTTTTTGATCCTAAATTGGTATAATCAGAGTGTGCTCCTCCTACTCCCCCTATAGTTACATAATCAGGATTATTACCTGTCTCCCATAATCTTGCTGCTTTAGGATTAAAACCTTCTTCAGTTAGTCCCCAAGTACCATCAGCTTGCTGATAATACATAGTAATAGGAACTTCATCTCTAGGAATACCAGCCCAGATAGCATTATTTTGAAATCTATTTTCAGCTTCTGCTTCACCATACCCTTTAGCATATTTGTCATACCATATAGGTTTTCTACCAAAAAACGTTGGAGGTTTCTAATAGGTCATTTTGGCTCCAGCCTTCATAAATTCTGGTATATGTGACCATCTGAGATAACCATTAGGTGTAACATTATCCATAACAAAACGATTTCTATATGGAATATTTTTTCCGAAATTATATCCAGCCTTACCCCCTACAACATTTCCAGGATTAAGCCATTCTGCTAAACCTGGGCTTAATGGTGTATACTTAGCAACATTTGTGCCAAAGTCATTACCTGTAAGGCTTTCTGACAGTTTGTCTACGGCTTTACCTCCCATATATCCACCTCCTAAAGTTGTAAGTCCACTTAATAAACCATTTGCAAATAATTTAGGAAACATTATTGCTGCAAGTATTGGTCCATAAGTACCCTCTAACGATTTAACAATATCACTTTGAGACCTCCTTGTCTTTCCCCAGTCTATATTTCTTTCATCATAAGTTTTTACTTCACCTTGATTAAAGGGATCTCTTTTCTCAGTAGTTTCTCCGTTAAATTGATCCATAAGACCTTGGAATATTCCAGCAAGAGTATTGTCATACTATTTATTTCTTGTTGTTAGTTTATCCCATGCCTCTTCCTACTGTGAATCCCATGAACCTTCCTAAGGAACATTATAACCTGCTGCTTTTAATAAGGATTGTTTTCTTAATATTTCCTATTCCTCAGCAGTAGGTTCAGGCTTTTCTTCTTTTACTTTAGGAGTATTATTTACATTAGGAGTATTTGTAACATTCTAAAATCTGAAAGGTTCAGCATTTCTATCCATAGTAGTTTTATAATTTCCACTTGGTGTTATTATTACATCATCTAAGGGATATTGTGATGTAATAGGTATTACTTTACCTTCTTTAGATTTATAGAATCTCTATCCTATACCATCTATAAATACAGGTCTAAGTCCTAAACTATAACCATTCTCATCTACTACTTCCATATCTGTAGTTGGATAAGCATTTCCCTTATAATAGATGGGTTTCTTCTAGTCATAATGCACTGTTTTTTGTGCACCTGAAGCGTAATCTTTTGTTTTCATATTTGTTGATTTTTTATAAAGTACAATCCTTGGTATTAGATTGTACTTTTATATTTATAGTGTTAATTTATCTAATCCTTCTTTATAAGCGATTATTTTATGTATTAATACTGATATTAAATATAATATAATATTAAATCCCATAATAAATAATGGTTCATATACAAATACACCAAGAGTTGTTTCTTGATATGATAATCCACGTGCTTTAGCTTCTCTTAGAACATCTTGTACACTTATAGCGAATTGTTCATGCAAAGGTAAAAACATAAAATGATGAATATGTAAGAGTACATATGCTGTTATAAGTAATGAATAAAGAAATAACCCCAAATACATAATTACTGCAATAAATTTATTTACTTTATACACTTTTCTGCAAGGAATTAGTAATAGTAAAACACTTGATATTACCAATATATACTCCCCATAAATATTAAACAACACACAGGCTGCTTCATAGCCTAACCCTGTAACATCACCAAGCCAATACATGATGTTATCACAAAATGTAAATAGGTCCATATTATTATTTCCTCAAATTATTTTTATCTGTAAGCATATAAAATTATAGTTTTACTGCTATTATTTTTTATTATTTTATCCAATAGTTTATATTTTATCGGACTAAGTACAAAGCATCCTTTACTTACTTTATACAATGTTGGTATAGGATAAGTAGGTATATCACTCACAGTGTAGTAAGGATGTATTAATATGCCTCTTGCCTGTGCATTACTATTTGTGGGAGACAACCCTTGAAGTATACGGCTATTAAGCCCAATACCCATTTTATGTGAACCACAAACTTTATAAAAGCCTAATGAAGAACAGTAACTACCAGGTCGATTACTAAATCCTAAGCCTATTCCTTGTTCGCAAAGGCTGGAAAGAATAACTTTTTTCTTTTTTGTATCATATACAATAAATCTCCGTGAACCTGAATGTTTTGAGAAATCACATAGTATAATTATGTGAGTGTCTATATTATGTTTTTTACAATAGTCTAATGTTTGTTCTATTCTTTTAGAATCAGCAGAAGGATTAGACAGAAAAGAATAAGCCACACTCATTGTCAAAATTGTAAATAAAACAAATAATAACGTGTATTTTTTCTTTTTCATTATATATCAAATTCTTTTATGGAATATGCTTTGTTTTTGTCTGTAGGTGTATTACTTGAATTAGATACTCCTAAGATTGATTTAATTGTTTTAGGTAGTTTCATAATTATATATTGTTTATTGTTATATAATAAAAGTACAACCTTTGGTATTGGATTGTACTTTTATTTTATAGTATTAATCTTTTATTCCTATAAATTCTTTTAATAGTTTGAGATTTTCTTCAGTAAAAGTTTCAAAAGATGGGGTGTATATATCTTTAAGTTTATTATAAAGTTCTTGTATTTCTGGTCTATCCTTTTTTATACCCTTATGTATATCTATTTCCATATATCTATCTTTATACATATCATACCACCAAGGTTTCTTAAGGTTATTACACATTTCTTCTAATTTTTCTATAGGTAATGCTTCAAATTCTTTATTATAAGGACATATATCATAATGTGTCCATCCTAAATCATATTCTATTCTATCTAATAATGACAAAGAATTTAGAAAATTTGAGAAAATATAAGTTCTTACTAAAGTTCTCTTATACTCCTGTGAATTTTTATAAGAATCATTCATAATGTTATTATTTTGAAGTTGAATTATTATTATTATAAAATGATGTAAGACCTATTAATGGTGCAAGACCTAATGACTTATCAAGATATTTTCTTAGATTTTCTATAGTAAATGTTTCTCCTAATTTCTAAAGATTACTTGGAGCAGATTCCATGATTTTGCCATCCTCATCCAGATAGGAATTTACATACTACTCTAATGTCATACCTCTATTTCTTGCATCTATTATAGTTGCAATTGTCTCAGCCCTTATTTCTTGGGGATCTGTTATATAAGTATGCCAATTTTCCTCTTCCGTAATTTTCTTTATAGGAGTACTACCTGGAATTTTTGCTAATTTTTCTTCCCATGAGATAGTTGGTACAATACCCTCATTATATTTCATTAAATCACCAATAGGCCCTCCATTCCAAGATTCTTGATTATTTGTAGCCCAATGAGCCATTTCATGATTTAATACCTATTGTGCTGTTTTATTGTCAAGACTATATTTTAATGTAATTCCAAATTTAGGTGATGTAGGATCAGTATTAGAAAGTCCTCTGGTACCAGGTTTTCCATTTATTATTTCTACTACATGATTGGGGAAATCACCATCATTAGTTTTCATATCAGTATAACCTTTTATGTACTCATAATTTTTTTCAAGACCAGCTTCTCTAAGTCTACGTTGATAATCCCTACTATATATAAAGTTTCTATAGTCTCTTGCAGCCTATGCTCTTAGAGACATAGGAATCTTTGTTTTTCCTTCAAGATCAGAAAATAAACCAACAGAAGAGTCTGTTAAGGATGCCTTATTTAGTTCATCTAAAGAGTTTACTAAATTATAGGATGATTTTCCTGCGTTATACATAGGTTTTGCTAACTATGTTAAAGGTGCTATATCCATTGCTGTCTATGGTGTAAATTTACCGTTCATTATATCATTTAAGCCATGAGCAGCAAAAATAGATGATAGTCCTGCATTTACATAAGGCATATACCTACTACTAAGCATTAACTAAGCTAATGGACTCAGAGTTGAAGTCATTGCCTATCCTAATGCTGTACCTGCTGCTGCATCTCCTGCACCTAATGCAAATGGAGCTGCTGCTACAACCCATGGTAGAGTAGAGGCTGCATAACTCCAAGAGGCAAGGTTACGATGTTCATCTTCCCATTGAGCATGTTTTTTTCCACCATTTACTGCTTTATAATCATTATGTGTGTTATATTTTCTATGAGCAACATTATTTACCTATGTATTATCATTGCTTAGAGTAGTTTCATCCTATATTGTTTTATCCAGATATTGCTTTCCTTTTCTTTTAAGAACACTATCTCGTACTCCAGGAGAACTAAGTACTGTTAATCCAGGAAGTAAAACATTTTGTATTGGTTCATTACCAATACCATCATATTCAAATCCTGTAGTAAACTATGGTGAATAGTTATACCAGGAATAATTATTGCTATCACTATCTTTTGTTACCATTGCTTTAATATCTTTAATTTATTCTTTTGCAAAGTTACTATTTTATTTTATAAATTCATTCATCATTAATTTTTTATTTTTAAATTACTAAAATTATAATTATTGTAATGTTGAAAAAATAACTTGTGTAATTTAGTCATAAGATGCTCTTGTTTCTATATCAGATAATATTCTTTTATATTCAGTATTAAGTATTTCTTCAATAGAAGGTGCTTTTATTCTACCATAAGCATATATAGAATATGCTTTGTTTTTGTCTGTAGGTGTATTACTTGAATTAGATACTCCTAAGACTGATTTGATTGTTGTAAGTAGTTTCATAGTTATATATCATTTGTTGTTTATACAATAAAAGTACAATCCTTTGTATTAGATTGTACTTTTATATTAAATTGGATATTAATCAGAAAAAGGTGATATATAGTCTACTCCTTCAGCAAATTTATCAATCCGTGATTTACTAGCAGTAAAAGCTTCCATAGCCCTTTCTCTACATGAAACTTCACAATGCATAGCTCTACATACCATTCTTCTTAATACTATATCATCTATATCAGGATATTTTGATTTACAATAAGTATAAAAAAACCTATTTTCCTTTGTTATTTTATCTTCCATAGGAACCTTCTTAGCATTTGCAAACCATACTTTCACAGGATCTATATCAAGATGCTGAAGTTTTCCACACTTTTCTAAAAAACTATTCCTTTGCTGCTCCTCACGAAATTCTTTAAACAAATCCAGAGAATCTTTACTAGTACCTGATTTTTTCTTATTTTTTTTCATTATTATTATTATTATAATTATAAGCAGCACTACCAAATATTAGTGGTGCAAGTCCTATTGAATATTTATTAGCCCCAATTGTCATTATATCAGTAATAAAAAAACAGTTATAACAATAGGTAATAACAAGCATATTATGACAGACCATTTATAGTAGTCGCCAAAATAGGAAATGAATGCTTGTGACAGTTTGAAAACTTTATCAAAAAATCTATTTAACTGCTTTCGTTGCCAAAACATAATTATGCTACAGAGTAATAGCCATGCTGGGGTTAATATCACACAATGAAGTTTATAGTCGAGTATTGCTGTCCAAAGAAGAGGTATCAACATATACCAGATTATAACGTTAACCGCATTATATGACAGATGAAAGGTTTTACCTATAAAAAGTAAAACTTTTACCGTTAAATTAAATAGATGGTCTATGATAGGTTTCATTGTTTTTATAATTGCATCTTTAATGAACTATAGAAAATTGTGATATTTGTTTCAATACAAAAGGTGTGCCACCTAAATCATCACAATTCTATAGCCTGCTAATTCCGCCAATGCGTTTTATAATATATTTGACGACTTCTTGCGGAAAGAATGTAGCAACAATCTTTGCTAATAGAACACAGAGGGAGAGACTGGTGCCCCAAAGTAAGAACCAATTTCTCATAAATCGAGGAAAAAGATAGAAGTTTTTGGTTTAACATACTCGTAATTCGGAAAAAATGCCTAAATTTGCATAATAATTCAGTCATTAAAATATTATATGAACAAGTATTACGCAATAACTTATAAGTTGTACACCATAGAAGACGGTGTACGTGATTTAACAGAAGAGGCACCAGCCTCAGAGCCTTTCGTCTTTATCTCAGGGTTCGGAACAACCATCCCTGGTTTTGAAAAGAATATAGAAAACCTTGAAAAAGGTCAGGAGTTTGATTTCGTTATAGAGAAAGGTGACGCATACGGAGAGTATGTTGACGAACGAGTAATAGAATTAGACAAACACATCTTTGAGGTAAACGGCAAGTTCGACTCACAGAGTGTACACAAAGACGCTATCATTCCGCTTCAGAATGAGGATGGTGTTCGCTTCATGGGACAGGTGCTCGACGTAACAGATACGAAGGTGAAGGTAGACCTTAACCATCCTTTAGCTGGTTGCGACCTAAACTTCGTTGGTAAAGTCCTTGAGTGTCGTGAGGCAACGATGGACGAGATACAGAAGTTAATCAATAGCCTCTCTGGAGGTTGTGGCGGTGGCTGTGGCAGTTGTCACGGTGGTTGCCATGGTAGTGGTGACGAAGGCGGATGTTGCGGTGGAGACTGTGGTGAGCAGTGTTCTGGCGGTTGCAATAACTAAGTAATGGGAAGTTCATGAATACTTTTGGGAAGATATATACAGTTACGACGTTCGGCGAAAGTCATGGAGCCGCAGTAGGTGGTGTCATCGATGGTGTGCCAGCTGGCATAGAGATAGACGAAGCCTTTGTTCAGTCAGAGATGAACAGACGAAGACCTGGTCAAAGTAAAATAACGACAAGCAGAAACGAACCAGATAAGGTAGAGTTCCTGTCAGGTATTTTTGAGGGTCGCACAACAGGTTGCCCTATAGGTTTCCTTGTTCGTAACACCAATCAACATTCGCAGGATTATGAGAATATGCGCAACGTATTCAGGCCCTCACATGCTGATTTCACATACTCTCAAAAATATTCGGTAAGAGACCATCGTGGTGGTGGACGTTCGTCTGCACGAATCACGATAGGACGATGCGTGGCAGGAGCTATAGCTAAGTTAGCCCTGCGCAAGCTTGGCATATCAGTGCAGGCTTACACATCACAGGTGGGAGGTATAGCCTTATCATCAGATTACAAACAGTACGACCTGTCAACCATAGAGGACAATGCGGTGAGGTGTCCCGACAAAGAGAAAGCCGTAGAGATGGAAAACCTGATAAAGGAAGTCAAGGCAGACGGCGACACGATAGGCGGCACTATAACCTGCGTTATAAAGGGATGTCCTATAGGCTTAGGTGAACCAGAGTTCGGAAAGTTACATCAGGATTTAGGTTCGGCAATGCTGTCGATAAATGCCGTAAAAGGCTTTGAGTACGGTTGCGGTTTCTCATGTTTAGAAATGAGGGGCTCAGAACAAAATGACCAGTTTGACCTGTCTTTACCGCGCAATGAGCGAGGGGTTGCAATAGTAGACGGAAAGGAGCGTGCTGGTGTTTTGACAAATAACAGCGGCGGCATACAAGGTGGCATATCTAATGGTGAAGACATTTATTTTCGTGTAGCCTTCAAGCCCGTTGCTACTCAGTTGCGTGAGCAGACAACAATAGACTGTCACGGAAACAGCATAACGTTAAAAGCCAAGGGACGTCACGATCCGTGCGTTCTGCCAAGAGCTGTGCCTATAGTGGAGGCTATGGCGGCTATGACGATACTGGATCATTATTTAAGAATGAAAGCTTCAACTATATAGAAATGAAACAATATGTAGCTCCACGTATTAGCGTGGTACGTTTGGCAACGCATATATTGATGGCTTCAGGGACGCAAAATGTCAGTGTTTATGACGAGAAGTTTGACTCTGAAGAGACTGTAGAAGACTGGTAACTGTAAGCGGATGCAGAGGTGCTTGATACACAGCGTTTTACAATGTTGCTTACAATAAGACCCAAATCGTGGAGCGATAAGGCTGTGATTGTATTACGATAAGGTATTAATCGTGGTACGATAAGGTATTAATCGTGGTGCGATAAGGTATTAATCGCGATGCAATAAGGTATTAGTCGTATGACTCTGCCGTTAACATAAAAAAAAGAATGACACTACGCTTATGCGCATAGTGTCATTCTTTTTTAATGTTCGATACTTTATTAAGTAAATTTCTAATTCCTTTGTCGGAGTAAGAAGTCGATAAAAGCTACAGATTCAGCTTCTTGCGTATGTCTTTAGGCAAGGCGTTCTTATTAACAAGAAAATCCATAGTCTTGGCAACGACATAGTTCTTTGTCATGTACCATATACCTTTATATTCCCCCGTTTTACCCCATGAGTTTTTTACCATATAGTATTCTCTACCTTTTTGGTCTTTTGCTATACCGTATATCTGCATGCCATGGTCGTCGGTAAGTTGCCAGTTGTCAAACTCCTCCTGCCTTGTTGCTTGTGAGGGCGTAAGTTCTTCAAGGTTAACGCCCAACTTCTGTATTTTTTCTTTCTTCTCACCCGCAGAGAGCTTCAGCCAGTGTGCCATGTCAGATCCGTTGAGGTCTTGAGCCTTTTTGACATCAACAAGTATGGCGAGTCCATCTCGCGTGAAGCCATCTTCAGAGACATCACCTCCCCAGGCTATGGTATATCCATTCTCTAACGCATAGTCTATGATTCTTGAAATGTCCTCCATAGGCACATTCCACGACATACCCTGTCGCCAGTTGTCTTGCACCTCTACAGGAAACTCCGTCCAGAAGGGGTGGTGGGCGTAAGAGGTAATAGAAACATAGTCATCCCAATTTAAGCCCAGACTGGCGGCAAAAGTCTTAGGAGTATACGACTTGCCTTCGTAGGTAAATGTCTCTGGTACCTTGCCAATGTAGGCGTCAATGATACCTTGCAGTCCTGCTCTCCAAGCAGGAGACAGCTTCTGCAACTTTGATGTCGCTAAAGTCTTGACGTATGACGGCATAACAATGAAGAACTCAGAGAAGTTGTTAAGTGTGTCGCCATACATCTGACCAGGTAGAGGCATTGCGCTTTCTGGGCAGATACCGTAGTTTTTAAGTATGTATTGAACATCGTAAGCAGAGCCTCCCTGTTCAAACTGCATGTCGCCATGTAGTCTTACGGTCTGAACCGCACGGTCCATATAGTTTTTGTTACACACGAACATTTCTGCTAAGTCATATTCTTTGCCCGTTTTCTTCAGTATTTCAGATTCGAAGAACGCGAGGGTAGAGTAGTCCCAACAGGTTCCAGAGCGGCTTTGATTCTTGATAGAGGTAATAGGATTCTCCTTGATGACGGTAAAAACTGGCTTTGCCGATTCTGCAGTATCCGTTTTTAGCGTGTCAGGTGTTTCTGCCATTGCGTTTAAGCTTATGGCAAGAAGCAGTGCTGTTAGAGTTTTCATATTCTTGAGTTTTTTGTTATAGAACCACCCATATATTACTTACACGTGTCTTTTTAGATAGATACTGTCGGTGATACATGGTGGCAAATTCTCCTTATAGTGTGTTACCATTATCAGCGTCTTGTTGTTACGCTGGCAGAAGGTATTTATAATATCCTTCACGAGTTCGCCTCTTTCTGCGTCTAATCCGTGCAGAGGCTCGTCGAGAATGAGTAATTCTGGGTCTTTAACGAATGCCCTTGCCAGTAGCACCATTCGCTGTTCACCGCTTGACAGCTTTAGGAACGTCTTTTCGGCAATGTCGGCAATGCCGAAGATATGCATCCACTTGCGGCAAATGGCGTAGTCAGCCTCAGTAGGTTTTACGTACAGTCCCACAGAGTCCTTCAGACCTGAAGCGACGATACGTATAGCAGGCATATCACGGTTGTAAGCTCTGTGCATTTCGGGTGATACGTAACCTATATGCTTCTTAATGTCCCAGATGCTCTCACCGTGACCGCGTTGTTGGTCAAACAATACGATGTCGCAGGCATAGCTTTGCGGATTGTCAGCGCAGACAAGACTCAGCAGAGTAGATTTTCCTGCACCGTTTTGTCCAGACAAAGCCCATTTCTCTCCGTTGTGTACGGTCCAGTTTAGGCTGTCTAATATGGTGCGGCTGCCGTAACGGATGGAAACGTTGTTCATCTTGACAACTTCGTAGGTGTTATATTCGTCGTTACGGTAGGGCATATTTAATATTTCCTGTCTTATGTCCTCCGTAAGAGAGCTCTCAGCCTTTAGTTGTGCTGTCTTCATGTATTCCTCACGTGTAACTTTGGGCAATACTACCATGTCGCGGACAGGTACAACGTGGGTTATGAATTTAGGTATATCTTCGTCTTTTGCCAGTACCAACACTATCTGTAGAGCTCTCTCTGAACTAATTGTCTCAAGAACCTCGCGCAGTTGTTGGCGTGTTTCCTTGTCCAGACCAATAAATGGATTGTCCATGATTAGTACACGTGGCGATGTCATCAGTACTTTTGCCAGCTGTAACTTGCGCAGTTCACCAGAAGACAATAGTATGATGTACTTGTCGAGTAAGAACCTGAGGTTAAACATATCGTACAGGTGTTCCTTGAAAGCACGACGCTCTGGAGTGTCGGCACCAGAATGATTGTAAGCGTCTTCTAACACACTTTTGACTGTAGGCGTGTTCTCGTCTATCTCCATTTGGTTCCATCTCTGCTGAAGATAGTATGTACGGTCGTTGTCGCCACCATATGTATCACGGAAAGTGATGTACTTAATGTTATCAGACGTCAGTGTAGAGGTATGAGGGCTGAAGTCGTATTTCACACTCTGCATAAGGAGAGGGTGGGTGCTTGTTATGATGTCGACAAGCATAGACTTGCCACTGGCGTTAGGACCTACTATGGCTATGTGCTCGTTATTGTCTAACTCAAAATCTACAGGTTTTGCCATACGCCATTCAGGCATACGCGTAACCCCATTGTGTACTGAAATTATCATGATTAAAATCTTTATATCTCTAAGGAATATTGCTATCCTCAGATGTTTGTTATCCTTTATTAGCTGTTGGAACGGCTTAGTGTTTTGTTATCTGCCGCTTTTTACCCTTGATGCGTTCTTTAGTGCAAAATCTTTCCAGTTAGTGTATTTCTTACCGACGTTGATGGTTCCTAATTGCAGGAAGTGACAATAGGCAGCACCGAGTGCATCTGTAGCGTCCATGAATTTTGGCATCTCTTCCTTATTCAGTTTTAATATCCTTTGCAACATTCCTGCTACTTGCTCTTTGGAAGCAGAACCTATACCGGTTATTGCCATCTTTATCTTCATAGGTGCATACTCATGTACGGGCACACCATGCTGTATGGCTGCTGCTATGGCTACACCTTGCGCTCTGCCTAACTTAAGCATGGACTGTACGTTCTTACCGCAGAAGGGGGCTTCTATCGCAATCTCGTCAGGTAGGTATTCGTCAATGATGCCTTTGACGCGCTCGTATATATGTCCCAGTTTTAAGTAGGCATCTTGGGTCTTGCGCATATCTATTACCCCCATAGCAACCATCTCTACCTTTTGACCAATGCACTTTATTACACTGTAACCCATTATGTTTGTGCCAGGGTCGATACCCATTATTATACGTTCCATGTTTCTTGAGAGAGGTTTGTCGTTGCGTTGTTAACGATCAAGATATGGGTTAGAGGCCAGTTCGAAGCCTATTGTCGTTTCAGGACCATGCCCCGGTAGTATCCTTGTGTCGTCGGGCAGTTGCGTCAGCATACGCAATGACTGTATGATTTGGAACATAGAGCCACCTGGAAAGTCTGTTCTGCCAATGCTGCTCCTAAATAATGTGTCGCCAGTAAATGCTACTTTCTCTGCTTCACAGTAGTATACCACGCTACCTTTAGAATGGCCTGGAGTGTGAAATGTCTTGAATGTGTGGGTGCCGAATGTAACCTCGTCACCGTCATTGAGGCATTTTGCTAATACTGGCATTTCTTCGTTCCATACGATGCCAAAGTCTTGTGCGAGCTTTCTGCCTTCTTTGTATAGTTCGGCATCGCGTTCGCATACTGTAGGATTGACGTCGTAGGTGTCTGAAACGAACTTACAGCCCATCGTGTGGTCAAAGTGTCCGTGAGTCAATAGGTGTAACTTTGGAACCAATCCCTCTTCTGAAATGTATTGCTTAATGGCTTCTTGTTCAAAAGGCCCATGGGCTCCACAGTCTATTATGGCACATTCCTTGGTCTCGTCACTTACAATGTAGCAGTTTTCCGAGAGCATATTACATTCAAATTTCTTTATCTTTAACATGGCAAATATATTATGTTCTTTTCCTTAAACCATTCTTCTTTGAAGAAGGCTGTCAGTTCTGTCTTTTCTACTATGTTCTTAAAGGGGCGCGTCTCCGCTTGCAGGTCTCCTCCTTTTAGGCATATTATACCATTGGGCATAGCGTTCTGGTGCTTCTTTGATATGTTTTTCTTTACTATTTTCACCATATCTGGTAGTGGCATGACGGCTCTTGAGACAACGAAGTCAAACTGTTCCTTTTCTTCTTCGCCTCTTCGTTGTTCCGCTTTTGCATTTCTCAAGCCGAGTGCTTTGATGACCTCGTTGCATACAAGTATTTTCTTGGCGGTGCCATCAATAAGCTTGAATGTACATTCTGGAAACATAATGGCAAGTGGAATACCAGGGAAGCCACCACCGCAACCGAAGTCCATTATCTTGGTTCCGTTCTTAAAGCGTAACAGTTTCGCGATGGCGAGGGAGTGTAGAACATGATGTTCGTAAAGGTTGTCTATGTCTTTTCGTGATATAACGTTTATCTTTGCGTTCCAATCATGGTATAGTTCGTCAAGCATAGCGAACTGACGCTTTTGTTCGTCTGTAAGATCTGGGAAGTATTTTATTATCTTGTCCATTGTATGTTGGTTATTGTTTTATGGTCACTCCTTTTTGGGGGTGGCACTTTGGTCGGGTGAATATGGATGATGACGTATTGTGTACAGAGCAGTAGTGAATACTTACTCTTCTTTGCGCCATTTGTTCTTCTTTGAGCTTTTGCGGTGTGGTGTACCCATGGCGGGCGATTCTGGTAGCGTCTGTGTTGCACTGCTTCTTACTGTCGACACTATTTTTCCGCCAGTGCGTAGTGCATTTCTGTACTGAGCCCACCTTGTCATAATCATGTCTACATAATTTGCTGTTTCATAACCGCGCATATATCCGTTTTTTACTACAGGATCACGATAATACTGTGGTTGTGATAGGGCGAGTATGTAGTGTCTTACGTCGCTCCATCTTTGTGATATACCGCCATGTTTCTTTGTTAGTGCCATGGCGTCGCGTACATGATTGTAGCCACCATTATATGCGGCAAGTGCAAACATCAGTCGCTCTTGTGGATTGCCTACATCGGCAAACAGCATCTGTAACTCTCTGAGATAACGTGTGGCAGCGGCAATGTTGGCGTCAGGTTCGTATATCTTCTGCCTTGGTAAAGCCAGATGGTCTGCTGTTGAGGGGAGAATCTGCATCAATCCGCATGCTCCTGCCCATGAATGGGCTTGCGAATCGAAGCACGATTCTTGGTAGCATTGGGCTGCCAACAGGCTCCAGTCTACGCCTGCGGTGTGGGCGTGTTTCTTGAATAGTGCGTCGTATTGCGAGATAGTACCTTCTTTCGCTGATAGCATGAAAGGGTAGACATGACGCTTTACGCTACCGGTGGTAAGCAGAAACCTCTCTTGTTTACTCATTTCTGCATACATCCCAGGTTTGTACCATTGCTTTATCGCGTCTGCAAGCTCTTGATTTTCTTTGTCAACAATCCAAGCTTTATTCTCTGCATCATTCTTTTGACCCGCTGAAGTCTGCTTGTCGTTTACCGCACATGATAGAAAACCTTTTTGTAGTTCGCTGGGAACAGGAAATGCTACGATGTCGCCTTCACCGTTCTTTAGTCTGGTGAGCATATCTAACGTGTCGCTGCATACGTCTACTCTCAGTGTTACTCCTATGCTTTCCGCAAATTTCTCACACAGCAGATAATGCACTCCCATACCTCTACCATGATAATCATAATAGGTTTCTGGACCTGATAGGGTTAGCATAATCATTTCTCCCGCTTGCTGTATGTCTCGCAGTGAAAGATGTTTTGAGCTTCTTTCTGCGTTAGAAGAGTTCGTAATCTTCGCGTTGTCTTCTTCATCGTATGAGATTGTCGTTCCCCAAGGAGTTGTTTCGGTCTTGGGCTTCTGATCGCAAGCGATGAGAGTCAGGAGAAATACAAGTGATATTATAGTGCTCCTCATATTGGTTATTCCTCTGGAAGACTGTCAAACTCCTTACCCATATTAAGGTTTAGGTAGACATCGTAAAGTACTGGACGCCATAGTTTTTTGTCTTCTGGTACAAGTTTTCTATATCTTTCCATGTATGGAAGACATAACTTGTAATACTTCTGAGCTTCTTTTAATCTCTGTTTGTATGACAGGGATGAATGTTTCATAGCTTCTTGCGCTTTCTCGTAGTATATGCACGCTATGTTATAGTTGGGTATCGGCAGAGAGTCGTTGATAACTGTAAGCGTGATACCGTCCTTTAGTGCCTCGTCATATTTCTTTTGCATCATGAGAATGTTGTGTCTTGCTGAGAGAAACATAACGTTGAGAGAGTCTTTCTTTAATGCGTCGTCAGCATATTTCTGGGCGTTTGTATAGTCTTGCCCCTTGCAATAGTAGTCTATTAAGTTTGGAAAGAAGTATGCAGAGTGGTTGAAAGATTTGTATCCGAGGTCAAGAAAGCGCAGATAGTTGTCTTTATCCCCTTTCTCTATACATATATCTGCTAATTTCTGTAATGTCATTTCCTTGCGAGGTGTGTATTTTATAGCCTCGTCAGCGTACTTTAATGCGTTTGGCAATGAGGACATATTACAGGCGGAGATTGTGGCGAGGAAGGAAGCAAACTCTAATTGTGTAGAGTCTAACTTCTCATCTTTGAACAGGGGTTGCTTGTAGCAGTCGAGGTAGGTGTCGAAACATTGCCATGCGTCTTTCCAATTATTATGTGCAAAGAAGAATATGCCGCCTTTCAGAATGTTCCCTCTAAAAGGCATAAGCATTTCTGCGTGCTTCTTGCGATATGACGGGGACATGATACCTTTATTATCTGGTAGGGCATCAAGTGAGTCTAATGTCTCTATTGCAAGAAACAGGCGTACATTGGTACGGACAATGGTTGCTGTATCTACTTTTTCTTTAAGATACATCTTTTCGTTTCCTACTGCGTATTGCTTTCTAAGGCATTCTGTCAATAAAAGGTGAGTGCTCTTGTCGTATGCAAACGTAGAGTCTGCAAGATATTTGCGTAGTGTCGCTTCACTCTTCTCAAGGTCTTTGTTGTTCTTGAGATTAGCTTTTACCGTTGCAATATCTTTCTTAAACTGCTTCTGCGACAACTTGTCGTTGTTCGCAGAAGCAGTAAAAGTTAACAGTAATAATATGTATATTAATGTTATTCGCATAATTATTAGTTATCACCAAGCATTTTGCTTATCTCATCAGCTTTAGCCTTATCACCTGTAGCGTTGTAAAGCATTCTTAACTGCATAGGCCAGTTTGAAATCTGCTCGTGGTTAGGATCAAGGTCACGTACTTTCTCGTAGTATGTGATGGCTTCCTTCAAGCAGGCTGTTACTTCTGCGGCTTTGTCTGTAGGTATCTTACCGTTCTTGTCAGAGTATTTCTCGTTAAGGTCAAATCCCTTCTGAGACATAGAAACACCAAGGTTGAACCAAGCCTGAATGAAGTTAGGATCAATCTCTACAGCTTTCAGGAAGTCTGCCTTTGCTGCATCATACTCCTTCTTTGAGTTATTCAGCGAGCCACGTGTAAAGTAGGCTATCTTATTGTTAGGATTTTTTGCTATAGCTTCCTCTACAAGGGTGTTTACTTGGTCTGTCATGCCAACCTCTTGGTATATGCCGCATATCTGGTTGAAGTACTTGTCAAGGTTAAGCTCTTTCAGTTCGTTGACATAGTTGATGCTGTCCTCACGTGTTTTCAAGTTCTGTTCAAGAGAAACACGATAGACTTGCTCTGCCTGCTCCTTTACTCTGTCATCACCAAGTGCTTGCTTTGCGTATTTCGCAGCATTGTTGTAGTCCTTGGTCTGATAGAAGGCATAGCCAGCAAAGTAATATGCCAGTCCAGCATTAGCGTCACCTGGCTTTGCTGTCTCTGTATAGCAGAGGCTGTATGTCAGCTTTTCCTTGTCGTCGTTCGTTGTGTTTGCCGCGTTTATGAGTACAGGGCGGAATGGGAAAATTTCGTCAGTATTAGCCTTTGCGTTCTTTGAAGCATACTTCTCTGATTCCGCTGCCATCTTGATAGCGTTCATAATGGCATTGTAGTCAAGTGTGACATCTGTCTTACCAGCAGAAAGAGCTTCCAAACTTGGGTTTGCTTGTTCCTTCGCCAGCTTGTAAAGCTCATCGTAAGCCTTTCCTTTGTCCTCATCGGTCAATGTAGCGAACTGTTGATCAAGAATTGCTTTGCCTTGCTCAAAGTTTTTTGTCGCTTTGATTTCCTTGCCAATCTTGGGATTCTGTGCAAATGTTGCGGTAGCGGCAGCTACTGCTAACACTGTAATGAAAATCTTTTTCATAATAAGTTAGTTATAATTAGTGTATTATTCTTCTGTACTTGTTGCTTCTTCAGCGTTGTTGTTTTCCTCACAGTCTTCTTCTTCTTCATGAGGTACTACGCATACACTTGCAATAGTTTCGTTGCGTTTCTTCAGATCAATGAGTTTAACGCCTTGTGTGTTGCGTCCCTTGGTGTCGCCTGCATCAGCGATAGCGAAACGTATAGCGATGCCACTCTTATTGATAATCATGAGATCTTCATCGCCAGTTACGCATTTAACGGCTATAACCTTGCCTGTTTTCTCTGTAATGTTAAGCGTAGTTACACCCTTAGAGCCACGTTTAGTAAGACGGTATCCTCCGTCTTCTACCTTCATGTACGTAGTACCGTCCTCGCGTGTAGCCTCTGTTAGTTTGCCTATCTTAGAGCGTTTTCCATATCCTTTTTCGCTTATTACCATAAGAGATTGCTCTGCATCGTAGGCTACAACCATTCCTATAACGGCGTCATCGTCATCTGCCAATGTCATGCCTCGTACACCTGTAGAGACACGTCCCATAACTCTGATGTCGTTTTCGTCAAATCGTACCGCACGTCCGTTACGACTTGCGAGTATCAATTCGTCCTTACCGTTAGTCAACATAACATTTACGACCTCGTCGTTCTCTAAAACATTGATAGCTCGTACACCCTTTGTCCTTGGACGAGAGTAGTCTGCAAGGCTTGTACGTTTAACAATACCGTTCTTTGTTGCAAATACTACATAGTGCGAGTTCAAGAACTCCTCGTTCGTAAATTTATGGCTTTGTATGCCGAGGAACGCATTAATAGAGTCGTCAGGTTCCAGTTCCAGCAAGTTCTGTATAGCACGTCCCTTTGAATCCTTAGCTCCTTCTGGTATTTCAAAGCACTTCAGCCAGTATACACGTCCTTTCTTTGTAAAGAAGAGTATCATGTCGTGTGCATCAGCGGCATACAGATACTCGGTAAAGTCTTGTTCACGTGTTCTGCTGCCTCTGCTTCCTACGCCGCCTCTTGATTGTGCACGGAAGTCGGTTTGCAATGTTCTCTTGATGTAGCCAAGGTGACTCATTGTGATAACTACAGGGTCATTAGCGAAGTAATCCTCAGGGTTAAACTCAGCACTTGACAGCTTTATCTCCGTGCGACGTTCGTCACCATACTTCTCTTTTACCTCTTGCAGTTCTTCCTTCATAACCTTCTTGCAAAGCTCAGGGTCGTCAAGTATAGATTGCAGATAGTCAATGGTTTTCATAAGCTCGTTATATTCATTGTGCAGGTTCTCTTGTTGTAGACCTGTGAGCTGACTGAGTCTCATGTTAACCACATATTTCGCTTGCTCTTCATCGAAGTTAAAGCGCTCCATAAGTCGTTGCTGTGCCTCGGAAGGAGTCTTTGAT
The DNA here is from genome assembly GCA_934229335.1 of uncultured Prevotella sp. GTDB lineage: Bacteria > Bacteroidota > Bacteroidia > Bacteroidales > Bacteroidaceae > Prevotella. The sequence goes on along the minus strand of CAKQDQ010000032.1, from coordinate 3,383 downwards.
GACTTGATAATTCTTACGACTTCGTCGATATTGTCGCTTGCTACAATGAGGGCTTCCAGCAGGTGTGCGCGTTCTTTAGCCTTGCGCAGTTCGAAGTTTGTTCTGCGTATTGTTACGTCGTGACGGTGTTCTACAAAGTACTTTACACAGTCCTTTAGTGACAGTAGGCGTGGTCTTCCTTTAACAAGTGCAATACAGTTAACGGAGAACGAGCTCTGCAGTGCTGTCATCTTAAACAGTTTGTTAAGAATGACATTAGCGTTAGCGTCACGCTTAACGTCAACAACGATACGCATACCCTGTCTGCCAGTCTCGTCGTTTACGTTAGATATGCCTTCCAGCTTTCCTTCTTTAACGAGTTCTGCGATGTATTCTATCAGCTGTGCTTTATTTACGCCGTAAGGAATCTCTGTTACTACAATCTTATCGTGTAGGTCTGTGGACTCTATCTCGGCCTTTGCACGCATGATGATTCTGCCTCTACCAGTCTCGTATGCTTCTTTTACACCTTGCAGTCCGTAAATATATGCGCCAGTAGGGAAGTCTGGTGCCTTGATGTATTGCATCAGACCATCGGTGTCAATGTCAGGATTGTCAATGTAAGCACAGCAACCGTCAATCACCTCTCCCAGATTATGGGTAGGTATATTGGTAGCCATACCAACAGCAATACCGTTGCCACCGTTAACGAGCAGGTTTGGAATTTTTGTAGGCATGACCGTAGGCTCTTGAAGAGAGTCATCAAAATTGTTCGTCATATCAACAGTTTCCTTCTCCAAGTCGTCCATTACGTGTTCACCCATCTTGCTAAGTCTACACTCTGTGTAACGCATAGCTGCAGCAGAGTCACCGTCAACAGAACCGAAGTTACCCTGTCCGTCTACTAAGGTGTAACGCATATTCCAATCTTGTGCCAGTCTGACGAGTGCTCCGTATACAGAAGAGTCACCGTGAGGGTGATATTTACCCAGTACCTCACCAACAACGCGCGCACATTTCTTATAAGGTGCGGTACTGGTGTTGCCAATACCCAACATACCGTAAAGTATACGTCTGTGAACCGGTTTGAAGCCATCTCTCACATCAGGCAATGCTCTTGCTACAATCACTGACATGGAATAGTCAATGTAGCTTGACTTCATCTCCTCTTCAATATTGATTTTGATGATTCTGTCGTGATCGTAAGTCTGTGTTTCGTCCATTTCTTGTTTTTCTTGTATTGTTTTATTTTGTTATTTACATTTATTGTGATATGGCACCAAGTGTAAGGATTATAATACTGCATTTTGTTACCTATGCAGTAAAGCCCTTTTGTCTTGTTTTTGCCGTTTTTTAGGGCTTCTGACGCGTTTTGCGCTTTTCTTGCCGTTGGCAAAGTTAGTAAAAAAAAATGATACAAGTGCTTATGTAGGCTAAAAAACGGCAAATTTAAGGCTTTTTATATGTAAATGTGCTGTTGTTTGTGTGAAATGTCAATAAATATTGCTATCTTTGTGTCTGCGATAGTTATTTCCATACATTTTCTAATTTGCATAATGACGCAGTATATCAGTATAAAGGGAGCAAGAGTAAACAATCTCAAGAATGTGTCGGTAGACATTCCACGTAACAAGTTTGTCGCTATAACGGGTGTGAGCGGTTCTGGTAAATCATCGCTTGCATTTGATACGTTGTATGCAGAAGGTCAACGCCGTTACGTAGAGAGCCTTTCTGCGTATGCCAGACAGTTCTTAGGCCGCATGGGTAAACCTGAGTGTGACTTCATAAAAGGTTTGCCTCCTGCTATTGCTATAGAGCAAAAAGTCATAAGTCACAATCCACGTTCTACGGTAGGTACAAGTACTGAGATTTATGAGTATATGCGTCTGTTGTACGCCAGGGTGGGTAAGATATACTCTCCCATTTCTGGTCAAGAGGTAAAGAAGCATACAGCAGAAGACGTGGTGAACTGTATGCTGTCTTTTACAAAAGGAACTCGTTTTCTTCTACTTTCTCCATTGTGTGTCGCCCGTGATCGAAGCGTGCGTCAGCAGTTGGAGATGGAGATAATGCAGGGGTATGTTCGTATATATGTAGGTAATGAGATATTGCGTATAGAAGACGCTTTGGAGCAGTTGACAGATGAGGAGTTGTCTGCGTCTGCCATATATCTGCTTATTGACAGAATGACATCAGATGATTCTCAGGAGGCGATATCACGTCTCACAGATTCTGCTGAGACAGCCTTTTACGAGGGTCACGGTATCTGTCGGCTCGTTTTTCTGCCAGCAGGCATTGTTTACGACTTCTCTATATTGTTGGAAGCCGACGGGATGTCCTTTGAAGAGCCTACAGATGGACTCTTTGCTTTTAATTCTCCTATAGGAGTATGCCCTACCTGTGAGGGATTTGGTAAGGTGATGGGAATAGATGAAAACCTTGTAATTCCTAATCCTTCGTTGAGTGTTTACGATGGTTGCGTGCAATGTTGGCATGGCGAGAAGATGGGAGAGTGGCTGGCTGAGTTCATACGCAGAGCGCAGGTTGACGATTTTCCTATCTTTACTCCCTATTGTGAGTTGTCTGAAAAGCATAAGAACTGGTTGTGGCATGGCTTACCGTCAGAGAAAAGAAGGTCAAGCACCGACAGGGTGTGTATTGACAACTTCTTTCGTATGGTAAAGGAAAATCAATATAAGATACAGTATAGGGTAATGTTAAGCCGTTATCGCGGCAAGACACTTTGTCCAGATTGTCATGGAACCCGTTTGCGTAAGGAGGCATCGTATGTAAAGATAGGAGGTAAGGCTATTACCGAATTAGTAGAAATGCCAGTGGCAGAGCTTGTGGAATGGTTTGACACGCTGAGTCTTGACGACTATAGCGCAAAGGTTGCAGAACGTTTGCTGACCGAGATAAAGAGCCGTCTTCACTTTCTGTTAGATGTGGGTCTTGGTTATTTAACATTAAATCGTCCAAGTAACACCCTCTCAGGTGGTGAAAGTCAGCGCATAAATCTTACCACGTCGCTTGGCTCGTCGCTTGTAGGCTCACTTTATGTGCTTGATGAGCCATCGATAGGTATGCACAGTTGCGACACCGAGAAACTTATAAAGGTGTTATACCAGTTGCGCGACATCGGTAACACCGTGGTAGTAGTAGAGCACGATGAGGATATAATACGAGCAGCAGACTACCTGATAGATGTTGGCCCTGATGCCGGTACGCATGGGGGTAATATCGTGTATGCTGGCGACATGAAGAATGTTACGCCTGAACAGATTGCCCATTCGTATACTCTTGCTTATTTGTCAGGCAATGAGACCATTGACATTCCTACCTCACGTAGACCTTGGAACCTCAAGATAATATTAAATGGAGCAAGGCTAAACAACTTGAAAGGA
>CAKQDQ010000031.1 GCA_934229335.1 uncultured Prevotella sp. | reverse complement strand
TTGTAAGCACGTGCCTGCTGTTGTTCTGCTGCGTTAGCTATTGCTGCACCTGCTGCTGCTCCGCCAGCCATACCTATCAGGGTGCCGATATCGCTGCCGCGTGGTCCGCCACCAATGCCACCAATGCATGAACCTATTACACCACCGAGCATGGCACCACTGAATGCTCCGCTGCCAGTGCTGCCGCAGGAAGTCAATAGTATGGCTCCCACGATGAGAGTTGATAACTTTTTCATATCTTGAGAGTTTTGTTACTTCAGTCTTGCTACGCTGCCGTTGGTCTTGAACTGTAAGGTTCCTTTTTGAATGGTGTGCGTAGTGTGGTCGAAAATGTAAGAAGGGTCAAAGGCTTTGCCTGCTATTCGTGTCTCGAAGTGCAGATGTTCTGTTGTCGCTCTGCCTGTTCTGCCGACTTTGGCTATTACCTGTCCTGCCTTAACTTTGTCGCCTACGGTGACAAGGTTTTTTGAGTTGTGGCTGTAACGGGTCTCTAAGCCGTTAGCGTGACGTACTGTTATGCACTTGCCATAGCCTGAGAAAGTGCCTGCTTGCACTACAAGTCCGTCGAAAGCAGCGAAGATGTCGGTGCCAGGACCGTTTTTTATGTCTACACCAGAGTGGTGCCTTTTGCCGCCATATCCACTTATTACCTTTGAGGCTTCAAGTGGATAGTGCCACTCGCGAGAGGTTATCTCGTTGAGGTTGAGTCGGTACACGCTTTTACCATTGAAGGGATTGTTGGTGTCCATGCTCATTTCTGTGTTCTCTTTTTCTGGCTTACGGCGTGTGGTCTTGACCTCGATGTTGTTGCCTATGCGCTTTATGACTATTGTTTGTTGGCGTAGGGTGTGGTGATGTACATTGAGTATGGTGCTCGGGTTTATCTTTTTACCGTCAACCATTATGTAGAACAGGCTGTATGTCTTGGCCTCTGTGCCTCCCACTATGGCTATGGTTTGACCTGCTTTTACACGTTCTCCTACTTTGACAAGGTTTTGGGCGTTGAGGGCATACACAGTTTCTAATCCGTTGTCGTGGCGTATTACTATTACGTTGCCGTATGGGTGATGATGACGTGAGAGGCGTACCGTACCGTCGAACATCGCTTTCACTGCGTCACCTCTTGTGGTTTCTATCTCTAATTCGTTGCCGTGTAGAGACAATGCTTTGCCTACTGGTAGGGGAAAGGAGTAACCACTTTTGTGAAGTTGGGTGAAATCAACTTGAAATGTATTGGAATGTGTGAACAGATTGGGTGTCTCTATACTGATTTGTTGCTGCTCTAACGGTGTGAACTCTTCTTTAGCGTTTAGCGTAAATAGTGATGTTAGTGTTAATGCAGCGCAAATAATAGTCTTTTTTAAGTTATTCATTCCGCAAAGATAATAAAAAAAAGGCAACAAAACATTGCGTTTGTTGCCTTTTTGAATTTATTATACTTCTTTAGTAATTATCAAGTCGAAGAACTAAGTAATTGCTATTGAAAGTCGGAATGATTAGAAGTAGTATGCCAATCCAAGTTGCCAAGAGTTGTATTTGGCTGATATATTCTCGCCATCAATGGTCTCTGCTGATTTGGAACAAGCTATGTTATAGTTGGCTTTTACTTCTACGTGCTTTAGAACGGTGCAGCCTATACCTACGTTTACGCTGACATTGCTTGACTTCCAAGTCCAGTCCTTGGCGGTATCGTAGAGTTTTTTGTCGCTGGCTATGTTAAAGCCGAACTGCGGACCTGCGAAAAGGAATACGTTGGCTAATGAACTTGCGCCAAAACCGTAACGTACGTTGATAGGTATGTCGATGGACTGAGCCTTTACTGACTCGCCATTTATCTCGGCGGTCTTTTGGTCATAGAGTGCGGAAGCGTCAAGACTGAGTCCTATGATAGGTACTGTAAACTTGATTGTCGGACCTACATAGAAACCTGCACGGTTGCTTTTGTCGAATGTTCCTCCGTCAAGTTTCATGTTTACGAGGTTTGCACCGCCACGAATACCATATTGAAATTGTGCCATTGCTGGCATTGTTACGAGCAATGTTATTGCCATAACAAAGAGCTTGATAGTTTTTTTCATTGCTTTGTCTTCTTTATTGAGAAAATATGATGGTCAGATCATTGTCTATACTGATTTGTTATTTCATGTAAATTTAGTGACGTTGTCTTCTTACGCTGACGCGTGCGGCAGGAGCACTTGACGTGTTTGTCTTTACTTTTGGCTTCTTCTCTACGGTCTTTGTAGAGGTTGCGCTTGATGTGCGCTTGTTGCTCTTGGCTGCTTTCTTGGACTTTGGTTGTGCTGCTTCTACTTTTGCTATTGAGTCAAGTGAGTCTTTGCGTGCTTTATCGCCCCATATATTTTCTTCAAAGTTCTTTAGCTCTGCCTCTATTCTTTTCTGTTCCTTGGTTACAAGAGAGTCGTCAGGGCAGTATTGGGCGAGTGTTTTGCCCAACATATTGTTGGTCTTGTATATCTTACCGTCGTACATTCCCTTGACGAAGTAGTCGTTAACGCTCATGGTAGCAGCGTTGTTAATGTCGCTTGTCATGATTGTCAGCTTGGTAAGGAATGGAGCTACGTCATCGTATTTTACCCAGAAGAGGGGGTACTTGGTAACACCATCGCCGAAATCATCAGCTCTTGACATGATAGGACACATGGCAATGATCTTCTTGTGGAATGTTGCTGTAACTTGGTCGTAGTATGCTGATTCCTTGATGTAGTACGACTTTACCTCCGCTGACGGTATGTCTGAGTTGTCTAATCTTAGCTTTCCGTCTTTTTTCTCGTAGTAGATGCTGTAGTTATCGAGTAAGGCTAATGGCTTAACGATGGCATCTGGTGTGTAGACATCGTTGCCGTCAAGTCGGTACTCGTATGCCTTTACTTGTCCAGACAATACCAGTTTGAACATATATGTAAATAGGTTCATCTGCGAACCTACTGGTTCTACGGGATAGTATAAACCTGAGTTAGTACCTTGTGTAAGGTCTATCTCGCGATATATGTCACGTCTCCATACTACATTCTCATCCATCTGTTGAGCTGTAGGATATGAAATCTGCGCTCTTGTAGATATAGCTGTAGCCGCAGACTGTTGAGTAGACCGCTGTTGGTTACGTCGTGCTGCCGGTTGTGCCATTGCGTTCACTGATACTGTAGCAAGAAGTCCTGCAACGGCAAATGCTTTTATATACTTTATCATAGCTTGGATAAGTTGTTTTTTACTTTATTATTACCTCCATGGCTGACGGTAGCTGACGGGCTATACCGTCTGGTCCTACTACGTTGACATGCGTAATGTAGAAGCGTTTAGAGCGTGCTAACTTTCGGAATGTGTCTTTTTGCTTTGGTGAGAATGACGCTCCGCTGCTAACCACAGGTACTGCGTTGCCCATATTGTCGTAGAATGTAGCTTCAAAACCTGTTACGCGAAACTCTATGTCAAGTAATCCATCGTCTATGGCAGCCTTTACTCCTGTTGCTCCAAGCAGACTTCCTTTCTGTAATCCACCTCCCTTGAATCGGGAGTCGCCTACTTGTATGTAAGGAGTAGGGTCGGGTAGCTTGCGTACATGGAAGGTGAATTGCCCCATTTGCTGGGGTTTGCCGCTCATAAGGCTTGATACCGTGATGGTGACGTCTTTTCCTACGGCTGATGGCTTGGCAATGTACTTGCCTGGTCCGACAGGGGTGAAGCTACCACCAGACATTGTTGCTGTTACCTTGTTAAGTGGAACCCCAGGAATAGAGATACTGATAGGGTTGGTATAGCCTGCGTAAAGCACATTCATTAAATCTGCGGAAACTGTTGCTGAAGGGTCTACTACAGTGTATTTTTGTGAAAAGTCACGTTTTACTACGTCGCCATTGCCGTCAAGCATGGTCATGTATCCATTAAGAGTGAAGTCACCTGTCTTCGCGGCAATGAATTCGTAGGTATTGTCTTTTAGCTTGACTTCACGACCTCCAATGTATATTCGTGGCTGTTGTGTGGTGTCAATGGCTGCCATAACGATTTTTGCCGAGAAGCGTTCACCACGAATTACTGTTTGAGAGTTAGGTATAACGAATGCTGACAGCTTGTTTACCCTGATATCTTTCAAGTCTACGTTGCTGATGAGTGTATGTAGAACTTCTCCCTCTGCGTATCTTACATCGTTCTGTAACTTTGATAACAGTGTTACAGCGGCTGCTACTGGCATATCTTCAAACATATATTCCTGCCAGTTTTTGCCCAAAGCCTTAGCCTCGCCAGATACGTCTGTATTGAGATTACTGATGATAATGTTTTTCAGACGGTCATCATTCAGCAGATTACTCATTTCCTTTCGGTAGTCCTCTATCATCTTCTGCAACTGTGGTCCCTTGCCTTTTCCTGGTGCAAGCATAACCTGGGCGGCAGCTTCGAGGTCTTCTTTGTTCTTGATGTTATTGACATCACCTTCTTCTCCGTCAGCTTCCTTAACGATGGCACACTTTAATTGTTCGGCAAAGTAGTAGAGTTCGTTACTCTTCTTCTTCACCCATTGCGCCTTTTCATACCATGTGCGCACCTTCTGAGGGTTACTCTTCATCTGTGCCTCGAAGTCATCATAAATCCTTATGTTCTCCTTAAAGACGTTGTCTGTAGAGCGATTGAGTCCTTCCTCTACTATAGAAAAGCCGTTAAGCACCTCTGTAGAGACGTTCATCGCAAGCATCGCCATGAGTACAACGTACATAAGGTTGATCATCTTCTGGCGCGGAGATATAGGTCTTTTCTTTATTGCCATGTCTAATATTAGTTCTTGTTAGCTGCTAACGGATTCATATTGACCGTCATTGCCTCTATCATTCTTGCATAAATGGCGTTCAGTTCTTGAATTTGTTGAGCCATTTGTCGTGTTTGTGCGTTAATTTCGTCTTGCGTAGTGATCTGTTGTGACGCTGACTTTAATTGCATTTCGTATACTCTACTGATGCCTGTCAGTGTACGGTTAAGGTTCTCCATCTCCTCACTGTCTGTGGCAAGTCGTGCGCTTTGTGCTGCTACCTTCTCTAACATTTCGTTAAGTTGGTTGAGATGGTCTACGTAACTTGTGGTAGCCTCTTCCATAGCGGCAGCTGTTTCGGCACTTACAGCAGGAGCAGGTGTTATCACCTGTGCTGTAGTTGAGTTAGAAACAGTGTTCGCTGTTGTCTCTACGTTTTGGTCATCCTCTGTCTGTTGTGCTCCTTCTTGTGTCTGTGTAGGAGTGAATGAGATAGGCTCTGATTGTGGTATAGCATTAGTGTTGCCTATAATTATAGTGCCACCACCAGTGCTTACAGTTCCATTTTGAGAGTTGTTGTAATGCGGTTGAGCAATGTTCTCGTTTGTTTGTGTTCTCTCAGGCGTTGCTAATGGTGCTTGAGTAGCCTGTGCTATCACTTCATCTTGCATGTGATTGTCAAGAGTCATGTCAATGGTGGTCTTGTCAAACGGTCTGTCAAAGGCGGAGATGATAAACACAAGGACCTCTGTACCCATGCCGATGAAGAGCATTATGTTAGCCCCTGGCAGGTGAGTAAGCTTAAATAATGTACCAAGAATTACGATAGCGGCACCCCATGAATAGGCATAGTTGAGGAATGTCTGTCCAGGCACGCTGTCCATCCACTTCTGAAGTAGATAAATAATGTTTATTTTGCTGTATTTGGACATTGTAGTATTGTCGTTTAGTGGTTTTGTTGTATAGTTGTATTGTCGTTTAACGTTTGTAAAACAGATTGTATATTACCTCAAATCTCTTATCTTTTCTTTTTGCCTCTTGCGTTCATGCTTGCGGAGCTTGCAAGTGAACGTACGCATCTAAAGCCGATATACGATCTTGGTTGGTTCTGATACTCCCATGTTCTCCATGCAGATCGTATGAAGCTTTCAGGGTCTTTCCATGATCCTCCCCTTACAGATTTCTTCTTCATACGGTATGGATCTTCTTTAGCCGCTTTGTATTCTAACTGCGGATTAAGGTCATTCATAGCGTCAACACCAGCCTCTGTGTAGATAGTTGACGTCCATTCCGCTACGTTACCAGCCATATCATACAGTCCGTTGCTGTTAGCTGCATAGATACCTGTTTTAGATGTTATGAGGTTACCATCTTTTGTGTAGTTACCTCTTTCAGGTTTGAAGTTAGCGAAGAAACAACCGTCACCATTTTTAACGTCTTCATTGTCCCAAGGGAACTCCGTTCCGTTCTTGCCTCTTGCAGCAAACTCCCATTCAGCTTCTGTCGGAAGACGATAGCGTTGAATGAACTTTGCTGCTCCGTTAAGTCCCTTCAGCAGGTAATCTGTACGCCATGCACAGAAGGCATTGGCTTGTTCCCATGTCACTCCTACCACGGGGTAGTCGTTAAAGGTTGGGTTTGAGAAATAATTACGTAGGTATACCTCGTTATCACTATTAGGGAAGTCATTAACCCAGCAGGTGGTGTCGGGGTATACGTTAACAATATACGTGTTAAGGAAGTCCCATGGTCCAGACAACGGTCTGTTTATGGTTTCTCTTACAATTCGTCCCTCATCGTCAATATATGCAGTATCTTTAGATATCATGACGACTTCGTCAGGGTTGACCGTTACGTCAGTGTTAAGATTACGTTGAGCTGCGTCTAAGCGGTTCTTTCTTAGTGCCGCAGTTGTATAGTCGTAAATCTCGTATTTGTAGTTTAGCTGTTCTGCGTCAAGCAGTTTCTCGCCAGTCACGGGGTTTACCTTGTACAAGCTCTCTATAGCTCTTAACTCGTCCTCATTAGGTTTTCTTGGTAGCTGTTTCTTCCAATTCAGATGCGGTGTGACAGGTTCTCCGTTCTTATCTTCAGTTATCATGTATGTCTCATCCCCTCCGTAGGCAGGGTCAGCCAATCTTGTTCTGAGGATACTGTCTCTAACCCACATAACGAACTGTCTGTATTTAGCGTTCGTAACCTCCGTCTCGTCCATCCAAAATCCGTCGACAGATATATCTTTTGTAGGTGTTGTGATGCCCCATATACTGTCTTTCTTATCCAGACCCATGCGCAGTGATCCGCGATTTACCATGGTCATACCGTAAGGTGTAGGTTCTTGGAAGCCTCTTCCGCTCCCATATCCTGTTACTTCTCCGCCCATCTGGGCACCAGTAAGTTTACCGCCGAAGCAGCTGCTCAGCAGTATCACTGTCGTCATGGCGCAGAGTGTAAGTAATGTTTTCCTTATGTTCATGTTTGTTGTTTAGTTGAATTTTTATTTAGTCGTTTTTGTTATGTAGTATTATTCTACCTATTAGTATGTGTTACATCAATCATAGCGTTCGTGTAGTTTGATGTCTATTCTTTCCTTTTTTGCTGAGGTTAACATCCATTTGGTATCCTATGAACAACTCATGTGAGCCATTTCTAAAACTTATACCATTAGTATACATCTCAAAAGAGTATCCGATTACGACCCCTTGAAACTGTCCTCCTATCAGTGCTGTCACTGAATTTGTAGGGCTGTAGGTAGCTCCTGCGTAGAACATACGTCCTTGATAGTTATACATCAGTCTGCCAGTTACGTCTCCTCTGTATGCTACGCCATCGGTTCTCATTATCGCTGATGCGACAACCTTTAGCAGAGGGTTTGGCAGTTGAAAACTAACTCCGCCCGTAATGTAAAACGTAGGGTCTATCTGTAGTTCGTTAGTCTCTCCTAATTCTACCGTTGGTCCAGTAAGATGTTGCGCACTTATTCCGGCGTACCAGTTAGAACGTGAGTAGTACACACCTACACCGAGGTCGAAAGTGTTACCATTAACGTCCGTCTTTGGGAAAGCAGGGTCTGATTCGTCGTCTAAATCAACGGAAGAACCATTAAACTTTTCCGTTATCACCCCAGGCTGTACGCCCACCGCCAGTGTTCCCCCAGCGAGTCTTTTCTGTAGCGCATACTGTAAGGCTATGCGCTGATGTGAGAACAATCCCAACTTATCCGTCATCAGCTGAAGTCCAACGCCATGTACATTTCTCATTGCTACGAACGGCATATCGCCAGAAAAGACCATCGTCTGCGGTGCATTTTCAAATCCCGCCAGCGACATTGCGTAAGCTCCTGTGATGTTTAGCTTTGACTGTTTACCTACTGCTGCAGGATTAAATGTAGGCTCCATGTCAAAATAATGTGAGAAGTATGGGTCATACTGTGCATTCGCAGCAGTCGCTGTGAATAACATTGCTACGGTGGGCAAGATGCCTTTGATGGCTCTTGTTACCTTATATGATATGACGCAAATATACTTTCTCACAGTAATAAAACGTAAAAGATAGGTCTTTTATTACCTACTGTTTTTGATTATTCTTGTTAAATATAGTTAATTGGCGAAAAGACGTAAGCTTGTTTATGTCAAATGTCTTCCTTCCTCCCATGTTTTTCCCCTTATGCCAGTAATAATATATTCTTGAATTTATGCACAACCCATAAGTTGTTACTCTCCGTCCATGTCAAGATTCATTCGTCCTAACATAGTCCTAAGCGTGAAATATAGCTCCTCTTGTATTCGGAAAAATATCCAATGTGAGTGTATAGGCATAAATCCAAATTTATTTTTCAAGCTTTTATTCACTAAGCAAAAATTCATACCCCTCCACCCTTGCTTAATTAGAGCCAGGGCTTTTTGTCTCAAGTCCTTTGTCATTTTTTTGCGTTCGATGTAATATCGCATATAAGCTCCAACTACATTCTGCCAGCAGAACGTCTCGTAAGCGGCACGAATATCTTTCTTCTCTCCTCTGTCGTATAATTCATTCGCCAGTTTTCGTTGTGCCTGAAGACGTGAATACTGTCCTATGCCAACAGTGTGACATACAGAGTCTTCGTTCATTCGGTAATAGTACATTCCCTTTGACAGTACAACCTTCTTAGCGGAGAGCAGCATCAGTCTGCCAGTATTCTCGTCTCCGAAGTACCTACAGGTGTTGTCAAAGCGGTGTTTGCGTTGATATTGCGTACTGACGCAGAAGTTTCCAGCGATGCGCCACGGCATACTGAGCATGAAAGCCTCTTCGCCTGTTATGCAGTCGAAATGTATTCTGTCAGCAGGGTCGTACATGGTGCCGTCGGTATTTACGCGTTTTTCAGGTATTAACACGCAGTCAGCGTCAGGATATTGTTCAAAGCTCTCCATGCAATGCTCCACACAGTCCTCGCTTAACCAATCGTCATCGTCCACGTATATGATGTACTCACCTTTTGCCATGTCCATAGCGATGTTGCGGGCGCATTGCACCCCCACATTCTTCTCTAAAAGACACAGTCTGATTCTGCCGTCCTTCTGTTCGTATTCATGCAGGATGTCAGGGCAACTGTCAGTAGAAGCATCATCTACACATATTATCTCTATGTCTCTCTCCGTTTGTTTAATGATGGAATCGAGACATTGCCTTAGGTACCTCTCCCTGTTATGAATGGTTACAACAATCGTAGTAAATCTTTTCATACTTTTTAGCGATATTGCGATAGTCATAGTTACGCATTACGTAACGTCTGCTCTCTTCCTTTAGTACTGCAATTCTTTCGGGATGAAGTATCAGCTTCTCCAGTTCGTGGTAGACGCTGCTATAGTTTGGTTGCACCGCGATGATAGGTCTACATTCATTCTCTCCCATTATGCCGTAGTGCTCAGGTTCACCTCCAGTAAATGTCACTATGCCTTTAGCGAGAGCCAACAGTCCGTTCATGCCCGGTCCATAGGAGTATAATTGGTCAAGTAAGACGTCCGAACTGTCCATCATCTTACAGTATTCTGTAAACGGCAGTCCTTCCACTTTTTTCAGTTCCATGCGGTCAGGGTAAACCTTCATTAAGTCCTGAGCAGCTTTTAGCATTATGTCCGTTCCCTTATATTCCGATCGCATCTTACTGATACCGATAAAGACACGTATCTTGTCTGATGGCTCAGGGTGTACTTGTTCTGGTAATTTGAAAGGAAAAGGAACTAAATGTAGTTTTTCTCTCAGCACCCTTCCCATGTTATCTTTGTCGTTTACGATGCTGTATGGCAACCAATATTCGTACGCTCCAGCAACTATAGCGTTACAGTCACGCACTATATATTTGTTCAGCTTCTCCTTTGTAGTTCCAACCCAGTCGTTATATATCGCCTCCGAATACTTAGTGCAGCGTTTTTTTGCACCGTCGTTGTAGTCAGAGTAGCGCATAGGTTGCATATTTCTGTTCACGTATGGGTAGTAATAGTCGTCTCCTACGGCACACAACACTATAGCCCCGTTATGTTTTCTAAGGTACTTATATATAGCAACCAGCTTCTCAGCCTTCAGTTCCATGAACATAGGGTTAATAATCTGCACCACGTCGTAGCCCCTCATCTTGGGTAATCCCTTTATCAGTCTCCACAAGAAAATCAGCTTATTGCTTCTGCTGAGATTAATATCGCATGGATAATCCTTCCAGAAGTCACCGTTACTTGCTATTGTAACCTCATGTCCTAATTCTCTTAGCCCTTCAGCCAAAGTGCAGTGTACGCTACTATATTCGCCAACCAACAGTATCCTCATTATCTTATCCTTTTATAATCTTGTGCAACTTACATATTAATCTTGCTACAGGACAACGCATTTTTATCTCTCCCGACACTCTGTAAAGGTCTATTTGACGACACATTATCGCTTTATACAGTCTCCAACCATTTTGCGATAACAACGTTGTCTGCATCACTTCCTTCGCCGCTAATAAAGCATCGAGGTGCTGCTGAAGCCCTTCCGCCTCCGCGCTTGCTTTACCGCTTATACCGTTTTCGTTCCAAGTGTAATGGTAACCTCCCAACGATAGCATCGCTACTTTAGGATTTTTTGCAAGCAAAAGCGGTAAAGTCCATATATCCTCAAACACTTTCCCGACAGGGAAACGAACGTCATCAAAGACTGTTCTGCGATAAATCTTGTTCCAAGCATAAGTATGGTACCACGCCATTGAGTGCTCCCAGTACTCCTTTGCCGACGCAAATATCCTGTTATCTGTTACCAACGTTAGTCGAGTCATAGCCTCTTGCTCCACAGGAAATTCCAGGATATCAACGTCATTATGCTCATTCAACCACTGCATCAAGGGTTTATAGGTATCAGGAAGCACCCAATCATCGCTGTCAACAAATGTAATGTACTCCCCCCTTGCTACCTCTATGCCAGCATTTCGTGCGTCGCTCAAACCACCATTTTGCTTATGTACGACCCTAATCCTTTTGTCCTTACGTGCCCATTCGTCACACATCATAGGACAATTATCTGGTGAACCGTCATCAACCAGTATCACTTCCATGTCGGAGAGCCCCTGATTCAGCACACTCCTTACGCACCTATCAAGTGTGCTCTCAACTTCATAGACTGGTATTATTACACTGAGCAGCATATTCTTTAAAGGTATTTTAGGCGAGTATAAATATTAAACAAGAAGTATTTTATATTCCAGTGCCATGGCAATGGAAAACGTTTCATCTGTTGAAGTGCCGCAATCATTTCTTTTTCAAACTTCTTTTCGTGGCTCTGTTGCATCATCGTGCGTAGCATATCTACCACAATGTAGTCCATTTTGTATGCCATGCACTTACAATATTCTTTATCTTCTGCAGAAAATGCATCAAGATTTCTCAGTATCAGCAATATATCTCGTAACTTACGCTGCTGCTTTCCTCTGTCCGTTGTTGTCGTAATGCTTTCTTCTCTCACTATGCGCACATACCAAGGTAGCTTCAAAGCAAGGAAAGATGACGCCAACGCAAATATTCTTACGCTGAAGTCCTCGTCCTCATGATACACTCCAGGCATGAAGTGCATCCCCCTTGCCTCAATAAACTCCCTTCGATACAAATACGAACACGCACTGGGAAACAGGTTTCTTCCACGCATAAATTCCCTCGCAGGGGCATACACCTTATTATATATGGGCACATATCTGCGATAAGGACGTCGTTTTCCGTCTGGTTCTTGCTGTATAATGTCAATGCCTACGATGTCTATTCTACCTTCTTTCAATACCGTTAACAGTTCCTCCGTATCGCAATGCGCATCTAATTCATCATCCGCATCAACAAAACAGACATACCTTCCCCTCGCCAATTCCAGCGCATTGTTTCGTGAAACACTCAGTCCTTTGTTCTCTTGTGTCAGTATCTGTAAATCTGGGTGACGTTTCTTGCACTGTTCTGTTACATTTGCAGTGTTGTCCGTTGAACCATCGTTCACCACTATAACCTCCCTGTCGTGCCCATTAAGGTCAAGACTGTACACGCTGTCTACGCACGCTTTCAGGTATGGAGCAGCATTATATGCAGGTATTATGAACGATATTAGTATTTCAGGCATAGTTACATTGTGCAGAGAAACCCTAACTTATACAGAGAAAATATGGTTAGGTTAGGAGTTGTACCAAGCAGGTTATGCTTCATTATGGGTTGAGCTATGCGGAATGTCATGGCTACCAGAGTCGCGACATGATACTTACGCAGAGATAGTGCCATTCTTCCCACCGCTGTATGTGGCATCATGCGGTTGCCTAATGTGTTCAGAGTGCGTATCGCAGTTTCCGTCTTGTGCAGAAAGATGGCGTTAGTCTCTAATCCACGGTGCAGCAGAGGGTTGTCTATGTGCTTTATCTTTACCCCCTTCTGTTGTAGCGTTACTCCGAATAGTGCGTCTTCGTAGCCATAGTCCCGACACGTCTCGTCGAACGGTATTGTCAACATTGTGTTGCGCTTGATGCACATATTGAATGGCGTAAACTGTGCATACGGGTGTCTGCTGCGTTCCTCTGCCGAGCGATGACAGTCTGCCGCTTTCTCGTATCGATAGCGCAGCGATACCTCTGGGCGTGGCAAGTGTGCAGCATGATGCAGTCCTCCCACTATCACCTGTGCTCCATCAGCATGGTCTATAGCCTCAAACAGGCGCATAATGAATAGCGGTGAGTCCACTCCAGCATCGCTGTCAAGGAACAACAGCCATTCACCCTTAGCTTCGCCAGCCAGAAAATTGCGTATTGCCGCACGTCCTACGTTCTCTTCACGCCTTATGTATCGGCAACAGGGAAGTTCGTTAATGCGTAGGTTTGCAATGACGCTGACTCTGTCGTGGCTTCCGTCGTCAGCCACAATAATCTCATACGGCTTCATCGTCGCCGCTAACTGTCTTTGCAAATCCGCCACAAGCGTGAAGCATTTATAGTCGTAAGTAGGTATAAGTACCGACAGTTTCATACAGCTCCTCCTATCTGTTCCATTACTTCATGGTTCACTCTGCGACGCTCATCATCCTTTATCCATCCCCATTTATTGAAGTACAGGATAATATTTACAATGTGTATGCGCAGCAATCTCAAGCTTTTCCTTGAACCACGCGTGAAGGTATGGTAAATAGAAGTGCATGGATAGTACAAGGTCTTGTACTTCTGGTGCATTCTTCTTGTCATGTCTATATCCTCGGCATACATGAAGAACTGCTCGTCAAAGAGTCCAACCTCATCCAGTGCTGACATTCTCATGAACATAAAACAGCCCGACAGGTATGGAGCATTGAGTATTTTGGAGAATCCAGACTGCTTCAACTCAAAGCGAGTGTTACGTCTGTTTATCAAGAACTGTGGTAGGCAGAAACGTCCAAACAAGTCGAGTGGGGCGGGAAGCATCTTTGCCAGTCGCTGTATGTCACCGTTAGGATAGAGCACCTTGGGCATCATCTGCCCCACGTCCTCATGCTCTTCCATGTAGTCTATGAGTTTCGGTAGCACCTCTGGACCGAACCAAACGTCAGGATTGACCACAAGGTGGTACTTGCTACCTAACTTCTTCGCCTCTCTCAGCGCCACATTGTGTCCACCGCCATATCCATTATTCTCATGAGGCAGGTACACCAACTGAAAACCGTTTTCTACCTTCTGGCGCAATTCTGGCTCACCCTTAAGCACACGTTTTCCAAAGAGCTGCAGTTCAGCCTTCAGGTCAAGCATAGAGTCAGAGTGGTCTACAATGTAAATTACCTGCACCGGCGAAGCGAAAAGGCTACGCAGCACAGGTTCAAAGTCTAAAAGATGATGGTTGTATGTTACTATTGAGGCTGTTATAGTCATTGGTTCGGTTATTGTCGGCTGTGTGTTCTTGGTAGAGCACGACTGCATCTTCCCGCTTCTTGTTATCTCCCAGAGCAGTTAGGACACACACCCTTCATTATGTATTCCACCTCAGCAGTAACAAATCCTTGCGGTAGCGTCACCATAGGTATAGTATAGTCTTCAAGACAATAGGTCTTGCCACACACGGTACACGTAAAGTGTACGTGGTTAAGGTGGTTAGCTGAGCCGCAGCGACACACGCAATACTTCTGTTGACCAGTGCCGTCGTCAATGAGATGCAACAGGTGATGGTCAACAAACAGATGCAATGCGCGGAAAATACTCGACCTGTCCATCGTAGGCATCCATCTCTCCATGTCTGCGAGAGAGAATGTCTCTGACTGGCTGTGAGCTTCAATCCATACGAGAATACGCACCGCCGTTGGCTTTATGCCGTGACGTTCCAGATGTTCAGCTGCCTCGTTTTCCGTCATTACGTATATTGTTTATGCTATTAACTGTTTAGGTGGGTACTCCACTTGTGATTACAAAGTTACTCATTTTTTTTCAAATACCATTACTTTATTATATTTTTTGTATAAAAGGTAGTTGTTTTTTATATCACATGGTTATCTCCAAGATGTATGCTTTGCCAGCTTCGAACCTCACTGCTTTGCTGAGATTTACCGTCTGAGTGGTGCCATTCGCCGATACTTCAAGGGCATACATCTGTCTTAACATACCTTCACCGTCTGGTATTACGTTTGCTTCGAAATACGGATTGACGGCTGTTGGCTGCATCATCGTCACCTTTCCGTTGGGCTTCCCCAGCGGTGTTATCACTCCCTCACTTATGGAACATGATGTATAACAGTCTCTTAGCCTTACTTGTGCGTTCGTTAAATCCATGTCTCCGTTACCGTCAGCAGTCAGTTTTACCCTTACCTTAGCCAACTGGTGCTTGAATCTGAGACTAACAGCGTCTCTCTTCTTCGGATAATAAATGTGTTCTTCCTGCTCCGCCTTCATCACATATGCCAGGCTTTCAGACTGGTCGCAGATGTCTACTGTGTTTTCCGTAGTCGGATTGTTGATAATATTAGAATACCAAGCGTTAACAACATATCGTCCTGTCTTTCCCCATAACACCTGTGGTTCATAACTTCTCACGCTGCCGTTAGCGTTTAGCTCACACGTCATCTCTGTTGTTGCTTCTTCCGATAACGACGTTATCGCTACGCATATTTTGTCGCCAGTGGTCCACGAGCTGCCTACCGCGGTGCCGTCATCACTGTCTGTTACGCGTGTTTTCATTGTGTAATCAGCGAAATCGTTACGCACCGCAGTAATGCGTACAGGCAAAACGCCTTCTGAAGAAGATGACTTCTCTGCTTCATCTTGTGTACACGCCAACATGGATAACACCAAGAATAGCAGTGCATAGGTTATGTTAACAGGTTGTTTCTGCATATTCAGTTATATAAATAAGGAGCAGGCTACGGCTATTATGTCCGTAGCCTGCAAGAAATAATAGTTATTTACAATACAGAGAAAATCCTTCTTACTGTACATTGAACTCAAATGGGTTTACGCCATAGTACTCACGAAGCAGATAGAGCGTAAGTTTCTTCTGCGTTAGGTCGTATATTGATGTCCATTGCGTGTGGGAAGTAGGGTCTGAAATTTTAGGTGCCTGTGACACTTTATCAAGCAGGTGCAGCGTTTCGGCATTGGTAAGACTGAAGTTCTTGTCCCATAACGTGTACTCCATGTTCTCGTATCTCTGTTTGCCATGGTCTGAATTGATGCCGTAAGGGGTATTCTTCATATAGTCGGATACGTAGAAGTTGGTTACGTAACGATAGCGGTCGTTGCCAGTCAGCACATCTATCTTCCATGGATTGCCACTGATGTCATCGTTCTCGCTAACGTATTCCACAATGGCATACTTGCCCTTGGCGTCTGCCATGAAGAAGTGGAAACTGCCATCAGCGGGACTTACCATGTGCATATTATAGTTATTCAGCAACGCCACAGCCTCGTCTACGTCTGATGCCTTGTCGAGCAGCATACGCATTGCCACAGACATATATATGTTTGGCTTGCTTGCCTCAGTCTGTTTCGTTGGATTGCCGTCCAGATGTAGCACTCCGAGGGCGAAACCGTCTTCGTTCACACCGTCCATAAAGGCGTAAGGTGCAGCCATAAGCATAGAGAGGTCGGTCTTACCGTCTCGGTAAAAGCCTTTGTTCATGCCTATCCAGTAGCCATCAACTACTGATACAGACTTCTTGCCGCCCGCAGGTGCTGTCTTCACCACTATGGCAGCGATGGCTGTCTCCTTGCCTTCTGAGTTCTTATGACAGAAGTCGTAGTTGCGTCCCATAATGTAATTACCTGTCGTTTTATCCGTAACGGCAAAGGCACTACAGCCTGCGTCTATGCTCATCTCGCGGAGGTTAGAGGTTCTTACATCGTAAAGGTTTGCTGCAACAAATCCTTGCAGTCCTGCCAGACTGGTAAACTGCGCCTGTAGAGCATCCTCAAGCTTATAGTCCGCAGTATAGTTCATCTCATATATTCTGCCTTGCTTGCCCTCAAGGTCCTTGAGAGAGTAAAGCATATCGAGCTTGCTCTTGTCGGTAATATACTTTGCTGGGTTATAGCCATTGGTGTTTCCTATCACCAATTCGCCTGGTTCCCAACCTACGATACTAAGACCTCCGAGGGTGACTTTGTCTTTTCCTACTACCAGTCGTAGCTCCGTTATCTTTCCCTTTTCATATTGTAGGTCGCGAGGGTGGGTGTAAACGTACTCCTTTCCATCAATCTCTATCTTGAGGGTGGTAATGCCGTCTTGCGGTATCATCATTGACTGATACTGGAAATTAGGTCCGGTGCAACTCAAGGTGATGTCTTCTCTGTTGGAAGTAGCGGTAGCCGTCTGCGTGAAATAGTTTATCTCGCCGCCTTTTGCCACGTTGCATAGCTTCACACTCGTCACCTGTGGTATTGCTCCTCCCCACTGGTTGTTGTACGTAAGATTAACGATGATGCGCGACATTACGTGCTCGAAGGCAAGGTTTACGGGGTCTGTAGAAGACGTTATGCCCATCCCGTTGTAGGCAATGAGCACGTCGCTCGTCTCGTTGTCATTCGGATCAACGGTGTGTGGCACCTTGGTAAGGTCGGCAACAGGTGTAGCGTTGTGTGGATAAACGCCTAAGAAGTAGTGCTTCTCCACGGGATTTTTCCACAACATCTGTGTCTCTGGCACCCAACTGCCTGAGGTGAGAGTGTTGATAACATTGTCTACTACGAGGTCTTCCCTTGCTGGGGTTGAGACACTTGCCCCTGCCCATGCGTACACGCTAACCTTGTCACCTTCTATAAAAATAGAATGGCCATCGTTAGGGTCTTGACCTACGCGTGTAAGTTCATGAATGTCGGTAGAAATAGTGAAGGTCTTAGCACTCTCGTCTTGCGTAGCTTCATCGCTTGAACAACCAAAGAGAGACAGCGTTGTGGCTAAGAATAGCATGCGGTAAACATTCTTTGTCATAGTTTTAGTGTTGTTATTGTTGTTAGTTTTTGATTATGAACACTTGAGGTAAGTAATAAGAAAACAGAAAAAGTTATTTTTTCAATATTACTAAACAAATTTTCATACTGCAAAACTAACAATAATAATCTGACGCAACAACACTAAACGCTTCATCTATAATAACTTTTGAGGATAGAAGCTGATATTTGCCGTTACAGCAAATCCTACTTTTGTTGATAGAGCAAACTTTTGTTGATAGAGCAAAAACTACTTTCTCCACTTCGAGGGTGACATACCTTCTTTTTCGGTGAATATCTTAGTGAAATAACTTAGCGACAAGAAGCCCGAAGCTTCAGATACCTCTGCCACCGTCATCTTTGGTGTTTTGCAGAGCAACAGCTTAGCATACTCTATGCGATGGTCGGCTATCCACTCACGAAACGACATTTGATAGGTCTTCTTTATATAAGAGGAGAGGTAGGTGCGGTTGGTGCCTAATGTCATAGCAAGATCTTCAATGGTGAGTCCTGGAGTGGTGAAACCATTGACCTTTAACCATCCTTCCATGTTTTTCTCTATCATAGCGTGGTAGGCTGGGGTATCGTTTGTTGATGGAGTGCTATCCTCCTTCATGTTAGTTGTGTCCTCTACAGGAGCTATCTCTAATATGCTCTCCACCTGTTCATAGAAAAGCAGATAGTTCATGTAGGAACAATAGATGTATATATAAAAAGGTATAGAAGAGAGTACCCATAAGAAGACGTATTCATCGGGCAAGAAGGTGAGCAGTCCACAGCTTACTCCGTATATCAATGCCCACCAAGTAAGGATAGACATCCAGCGTATGTAGGCGGCAATATCCTCGGAATGGGTGTCGTCAAACAACCGCACCGCACGGTGATAGGTAACTATTACCATACGCGAAAGGTAGATACCGTATGCCATAAGCCATGCCGCCATGACCAGAAGTCCTACTTTTTGCCACAACCCATCGGGCAGAATGATGAAGACAAGGCTGGCAAGGACGGTGAAGAGCAGCCAGTGGAGCAACTTGCGAATTATTTTGCTAAGTGTAAGATTGAAACGATCGAGCAGTATCATGAAGGCTGACGAGAACAACCAATAGTCAAGAAAATAGGTTGAGAGGTTCATCAGTATGGCGGCATCGGGGTCGTACTGTCGCAGTCCGAAGAATAAATGGACGGAGTAGTTGGCTGCCAACACTAATATTGCCAAACCCATCAAGCGGCGCGAACGCAGATAACCAGCGTAGATAGGCTTCTCAGGTACACGAGCAACAAGGAAATAAATAGCGAAGAATAGCATTAAAACTAATGCCGCACCAAGTGAATAATTATATAGGGTACAGTCCATAAGTGTTCATTTTGTTAGTGCAAAGGTAGTCATTTCTACTGACTTAACACACGTTTTCTTCCATAAAATTTCACTATGACTACGAGGCGCGAAAAATGGTAAATTTCGGAAACCTTATAAAAACGCCCTTTTCGCATCGTGATTTGTGTCAGATAGCATCGTGATTTGTGCGTTATCGCACTGTGATTTGTATCTTATTGCACGCTGATTTGTATCAAATCATTTTTATAACTCATAACGTGTTGGTAATCTTTCGGTTATGTATTTATAGCGAACGGATACGCCAAAATGGTAAATTAGGGAAAAACTACTTCTTCACTCTAATATAAACAGAACAGGAAATGTTCGAGATATTGGTCATACTTCTATTTTAACATTAATCCAACGTTTACCTATCTCTTATGAGATGTTTTGGTCAACAAATGCAAAAGATAAAGTATTTATGAGATATTTATGTTAGATTAACGAGAAATAATGTTAAGAAAAAAGCTCGAAGCACAATAATTAATTTTCTTAGGAAATAAATGTTACTAAAAAGTAACACACTTGATATACAGCAATTTTCGTCTATATAAAATACTCTTCTATTGTTAATTTTGCATAAAAGCTAAAGAAGCACGCTTGAGTTATTAAATATAATGTGTAACTTTGCACTCGGAAACGCAAGAAGATAAATTAGTTTTCCGTAAATAAAGGGTAACAAGTATCTTCGGGGAACAACCGACAGTGGGAACATTACAAAGCAAAGATAATAAAAACAATAACAAATAGGTATGAAAATGAAAAAGTTGTTAACTATCGCAGCACTTGCTGCTATGCTGGTTTCATGTGGAGGCGGAAAGCAGGGAAAGCCTGATTTCGGCGACAATGAGTATGCAGTACGCACCATTGGTACCTCTGACGCAAGCCTGCAGAGTACATACCCTGCTACGTTTAAGGGTGTGCAAGATGTAGAAATCAGACCGAAAGTGGCTGGTTTTATCACTAAGATTTACGTTAAGGAGGGTCAGCAGGTGGCTGCCGGACAGATGTTGTTCGAGATTGACAATGCTACATACAAGGCACAGGTTACTCAGGCGCGTGCCGCTGTAACATCAGCGCAGACTCAGGTAAGCACTGCTAAGTTGACATACGAGAACTCTCAGAAACTCTATGCTAACAAGGTTATCGGTGACTTCGAGCTACAGTCTGCCAAAAACAGATACGAGTCTGCTGTCGCTGCACTCGGACAGGCTAAGGCAAGCCTTGCTGCTGCTGAGGAAACACTTAGCTACTGCTTCATAAAGGCTCCTACATCAGGCTTCGTTGGTTCACTGCCTTTCAAGGTGGGCGCACTCGTAAGTTCTGCAAGTCAAGAGGCACTGACCACCATTTCTAATGGTTCTCAGGTGGAGGTTTACTTCTCTCTCAACGAGAAAGATATGCTTGACCTCACTCGTAAGTATGGTTCTGCACAGGCAGGTATCAGCAGTTTCCCTGCTGTGAAGTTGCAGTTGGCTGACGGTTCTATTTATGAGAGCGAGGGTAAGGTTATCAAGGCGAGCGGCATCATCGACCCAACAACGGGTACTACAAGCCTTATCGCTGTATTCCCTAACTCAAAGCACTTGCTGAAGTCAGGTGGTTCGGGTCGTATCGTTATGCCTTATACCGCTTCTGCTGCCGTTATTATTCCGCAGGACGCTACTGTTGAGGTACTCGACAAGCACTTCGTGTATATTGTAGGCAAGGATAACAAGGTGAAATATACTGAGGTTACCATCGATACTCAGAACGATGGTCAGAACTATATCATCACTTCTGGTCTGAAGAAGGGCGACCGCATCGTTGTTAATGGTGTTACATCTCTTCAGGACGGTATGGAGATTAAGCCTGTAACAGAGGCAGAATATGCT
The DNA here is from genome assembly GCA_934229335.1 of uncultured Prevotella sp. Classification (GTDB taxonomy): domain Bacteria; phylum Bacteroidota; class Bacteroidia; order Bacteroidales; family Bacteroidaceae; genus Prevotella. The sequence continues at coordinate 2,032 of CAKQDQ010000031.1, read as the reverse complement.
AAAAAACTGAAGAAGGCTGAGGAACTGAGTAAGGTTCAAGACCAGGGAGTTATCGCTGTTGGTAAGGCTCTTAAGGGCTAAACCACAAAAAAGCGGAACGCACCAAAAGTGCTTTCGCATATATATCTTGACTACATAAAACAAGAAGAAAACAATGAAATTAGATAGATTTATTAATCAGCCGGTGCTCTCTACCGTTATCTCAATAGTTGTTGTGATACTCGGTTGCATCGGTTTGGCTACGCTGCCTATCGAACAGTATCCTGATATCGCGCCTCCTACGGTGACGGTCAGCTGTTACTACCCTGGTGCAGATGCGCAAACGGTAGAGAAGTCTGTGCTTGCACCATTGGAGGAGCAGATAAACGGTGTGGAAGGCATGACGTACATGAGTTCAAGTGCTACGAACGACGGTCAGGCTCGTATCACGGTTTACTTCGAACAGGGTGCCAATGCTGATATGGCGCAGGTTAATGTGCAGAACCGTGTGTCTCAGGCTACATCGCTGTTGCCTTCTGAGGTTACGCAGTCTGGTGTGACTGTCGAGAAGAGACAGAACAGTACAGTGCTCATTATGGGCTTGACATCACCTGACGGACGTTACGATGAGAAGTTCCTCAGTAACTATGCCGACGTCAACATCATCCCTGAGATGAAGCGTATCGAGGGTATTGGTAGCTGTGAGGCTATCGGTCTGAAGACATATACCATGCGTATGTGGCTCGACCCTGTTAAGATGCACGACCTTAAACTGATGCCAACAGACGTTGTCGCAGCACTCTCTGAACAGAACATTGAGGCTGCTCCTGGTAAGTTCGGTGAGCAGTCAGAGCGTCAGTACGAGTACTCTATGAAGTACACTGGACGCTTGAAAACTCCTGAACAGTTCGGAGATATGATTATTAAGACCGATGATGACGGGCATATTCTGCGTGTTAAGGACGTGGCTAAGGTTGAGATGGGCGCACTTTACTATACGGTAGAGTCACAGATTAACGGTAAGCCGGGTGTCATGATGATGGTAACACAGCGCGCTGGCTCTAACGCTACGCAGATAGCAAACGACGTTAAGGCTACGGGCGAGAAACTGCAGCAGAACTTCCCTCCTGGTATGGAGATAGTATATATGCAGGACGTAACGGAGTTTATCAGCGCATCACAGCATGAGGTTATAAAGACCCTCTTCGAGGCACTGGTACTTGTGTTCATCGTGGTGTTCATCTTCTTGCAGGACTTCCGCTCTACTCTTATCCCTATGATTGCCGTTCCGGTGTCATTGGTGGGTACAATGTTCTTCTTGAAGGTCATAGGATTCTCTATAAACCTGCTTACCCTCTCTGCACTCGTGCTCGCTATCGCCATCGTGGTCGATGATGCCATCGTGGTTGTTGAGGCGGTTCACGCTAAACTCGATATGGGTTACAAGAGTGCCCGCAAGGCGTCTATCGATGCAATGGAGGAAATTTCTGGTGCCATTATCTCTATTACCCTCGTGATGTCTGCCGTGTTCGTCCCGGTATCATTTATGAGTGGTACTACGGGTACGTTCTATCGTGAGTTCGGTCTTACCATGGCGGTATCTATCGTCATATCTGCTATCAACGCGTTGACATTGTCACCTGCACTCTGTGCTATCTTGCTGAAGCCACACTCTGGTGAGCATAAGAAGAACTTTACGGAGCGTCTCTTCACCAGCTTCAACGCTTCTTACGAGCGTTTGCAGAACAGATACCAGAAAGGTGTAGAGAAAATCGTGCGCAAACCTATCATTGCTATCGCTGCAGTCATCATCGGTATCGCTGCAATGGCTGTGGAGGCTATGACTACAAAGACAGGTCTTGTGCCTGATGAGGATACGGGTACTATCTTCGTTACCTGTTCTACTCCTCCTGCTACATCTCTTTACAAGACTAACCTCGTACTGGACGAGATACAAAAGATGCTGGATAACAACCCGGCTATTGAGAAGACACTGCGTATTACCGGTTATAACTTCATTGCTGGTCAGGGTTCTAACCAGGGTACGTTCATC
>CAKQDQ010000030.1 GCA_934229335.1 uncultured Prevotella sp. | reverse complement strand
CGAGGAAATAGGCGTAGCCATCAGTTGCCGTCGTGGCACATTCAAGATTCTGTTCTCGTTGAAGTAAGTACTCATATTTTTCAGGATAGTTCACCTTGTATTGTTTCAACTCATAGATGTATTTCTCCATTGGCGACTCTTCACCGTTAACCGACCTGTTGAGGTCGTAATGACTAATCTCTTCTTCTGCAGTATATACCTTGTTGTCTTCACCGAAAAGAGTGTGGAAAGATTGTAACTTGGTGTAGGCCTTGTGAACTAATTTTATCTCAGCATCGCCTTCTGCACTTGGTTTGAAGTTGTAAACATATACTTTGTTCTGTGTAGAACCAATGCGGTTGACACGTCCTATGCGCTGCATAAGTCGGGTAGAGTTCCACGGTGTGTCATAGTTAAGTATAGTGTTGGCACGATGCAGGTTAATGCCTTCAGCGAGCACCTCGGTAGTAACGATAATGTCATAGTCGTTCTTCTGCACTTCGCCAGGTCTCTTTCCGTAGTTAGCGTCGAAGTTTTCGCGTATCTCAGTTTCCTTTTCGTCGCGGTTCGCGGCAGTAATCTTCAGCACACGGTATCCCTTTGCTTCGGCAATGCGTTTTATGGTATCAACAGTGTCGATGGCTTCAGAGAAGACAACAAGTTTCTGTGGTTTATTCTTTTCGCAGTCGAAGAGTACATGTCGGAGTTCTTCCTTGAAAACATCCAGTTTTGGGTCTTCAGTGTTCTTTGCCCAACGGTCGCAGAGTTCGGATATCAGTTCATGGTCGGCACGAAGCAGTTGTTCGTATTTCTCGTCCATATTGCTGCGCACGTATTCCATGTTGCTACCGTTTTCGTTCTTGCCATCTTTTGTCAACCGATTGATTTTACTGCGTATGTCCTCCAAACATTCAGCGTAAGTCACCACGTGTTTGCGCTTCTTCTCTTTGGTTTTGCGGTCGAGTTCAGCGTTGACATTAATGGATGGACAGATGAAAATGGTGTTAGACTCCCACATGTCAATCATGTTCTGCGTATATCTACGTAGATTAAGCAACGACTGGTAGAAGGCAGAGAAACTGCTTTCCAATCGTTTAACAAGATTAGTCTGCATAATTTTCGCTAATTGGTCAGCGAGTTTGTCAGCGTCACGTGAACCACGAGCGTTATACTTCTTTTTCAAGTCTTCATTAAGAAACTGTATGGCGCGGTAGCGGTAGAAGCCCAGATAACGGTTGCTATGCATCTTGTATTCGTTGGATGGATCGATGATGTCCATTGTCTCAGCAAAGAGACGAGACAACTGTGAGTCCATTTTGTATTTCAGTTCGATAGGTCCCACGATGTCAGGAAACTTTATTCCTTGACGTTTCATGTCCTCAGAATAGTATTTCTTCACGTCAGTTCGGGTGCGACGCACCATCACATCGGCAAGCACACAGTCACGTATGCGGTGTGACAAAGCCTTTAAGCGTTCCTCACGCTCTTTAGGAGTAGTAGGATCGTCAGTCTTCGGATTTATTAAGTTGTGGTACTCAGTGTTAGCCTCAGAGAAAAATTTCTCTAAATTGCCACTGTAAGCCTTTGTCAATGTAGAGTCGGCATGATTGCGCTCGAAGAGATATAGTTGGTTCTTGAGGTCATCAGGGCGGTTGTTTTGAGGAGTGGCACTTAATAGACCTATGTATGGATAAGCACCAGTATTGGCACCTATTTGTGCTATCAGGCTGTCAAGAGCCATATACATGTTCGTTCCACTATTACGGAACTTATGGCTTTCGTCTATGATGATAAGTCCATAGTCTTTGTATTGTAACTCGCTATCGAAACAATCTGCGGAGAGTTCTTCGTTATCAAAGGTGCAATCGTCAGCAGTCAATTTACCTATGCTGCCAGTAGTGATATAGTCTATACAATCGCTTATTGGGTCGTTGGAGTATTTGTCGAATGTGGTTATGGTGTCCATCCATGCAGAGCGGATGGCAGGAGGTGTTACAATAAGAACTCTACGCTCTCTCCCGTCATCGTCAGGAAATCGTAGGAAGTGTTTGATTACCAGTGTGCCGATGATGGTCTTGCCCAGTCCCACGACATCAGCAAGAAGGAAACCACCATGTTCCTTCATTGTAGAGAAACATTGTTTTACGGCATCAATCTGATAATTGTACCGGTCGTATTGCTGAGGCAGATAACCTTCGATAATCTCGCTGAGGTTCTTGTCAACAATATTCCCGAATTTTGTTTGCAATAGTTTGATGTAAAGTTCGTATGGAGTAATGCTATCATCATAAGGATTTTCTTTGGGGCGTGGTAGCATAACAGGTGCTTGGCTGAGAATTCGCGTGAACTCCCCATTCCATTCTACACTCTCAGCCCATTTCTCTTCGTACCACACAATGTGGCTTTTTGAATTGCTGTATTCAGTGAGTGGGGATGTGATGATACTATTCTGTGTCTCCAGATAGTTGAGTTCTGCGTTGTCTTCAAGTCCTTTCTTGGTGAAGTTACTGCTGCCAATGATAGCGTCCGCTTCGCCATGACCAAGAAAGATGTAGCACTTAGCGTGAAGAAACTGCTTATGCATAGTGTCTTTCTGACCGTAAACCCTTATCTGAATCTGTGCATCGGTAGTGTGTGTGTTTGAAAAATCGGGCTGAAGAGCATTGCAATACTGCATGATAAGATTGGCAACAGAATGGTATTCGTCAGACAGTTGGTTTATGTCACGTTGAATATAAAAGTCAGGAAACTTCTGCTCGTTAGGTTTCGTATCCTCTGTCTGATAAGAACGTAACTGAGGTTCTTGACCTATCATTATGTCCAAGCGTCCGCCGCGGCCAAGAAAGACTTTCAGTTCATCATACAGAAGAAGCATACCAGGAAGGTCCCAATATCCTGTGGCTATGCGGATATGGTTGTATTTGCCACTGCCAATAAATTGGCGCAGCACGTCTCTCATAAGAAACTGTTTGCTATTGTCAAGGAGTGTGTTGTTCATTGCCCACGTGGTCAATTCTTCTGCAGACTCCTTTAGCAGAAATATGTTTTAGGTTAATGATGATATTGCTATCAAATCGCGAATAAAAGAAAAGCGTAGGAATCTAATTGCTACTTGTCCTTGCCTTTCGAGGTTCTGGTAAAACCTTTGACACTTAGGAAAAAGAAGCAACAGATGCCTACGCCAATTATGTATATATGTATGGAAGCACAGAGTGTACCCTCTTTTAACAAAAGGGCACACCTATGCCATACGCATATATATACGATGGGGTAGACGCCCACCGCTGCTTTCCTCTGAGTGTCTTATTGTGAATTTACCAGATTCCGAAAGGTCAGAAGAAAACGTAAAGCAAACGTCTTTCTAAATTATGATAGGTCAAAACATGCAGGTATGTATGTTGGCATCTCTTTGCCAACTACTTGCAGAATGACGGTACAAAAGTAATGAATTTATGTGAGAGTAGCAAGAAATTAAAGGCTAAATTGTAATTCTCGCGCTTACTTTTATTGCTTTCTTTGAGATTATAGTATTGTTATTACTTGTTTATTATTCTCTCAATATCTTGCAGCGTGTTTGCCACCTCTATATAGTCGTGCCAATCACCGCGAATCATGCCTTTGGCGTTCATGTCGTTGAGCAGGGAGACGAGAGAGTTCCAAAAGCCTTTCATGTTGTAAAGAATGACCTTCTTGTGGGTGTAGCCTATGCAGTGTGAGGCCGCTACGCTGAATATCTCGTCGAGGGTGCCGATGCCTCCTGGCAGGGCAATTATGATGTCGCCTTGCGCCACCATAATGTCTTTGCGGTCGCTGAGGCTGTCGGTGGGTATATCTACGTCGAGGAATTGTGACGTCTTGCCACCTTTCTCAACAAGCGTGGGTACTACGCCCGTTACCATACCACCGTTTTCCTTCACCGCTTTGGCTATGCATTGCATCAGTCCCTGATTAGTACCGCCAAAGACGAGGCCGTGACTGTTGTGTGCCATCCATGCGCCTAACTCTTCTGTAAGATGAAAGAAGTCTGGGTCAAGGTTCTCGTTAGCAGAGCAAAATATTGTTATCTTCATAGTTCTTTTATTGTGTAGTGTAAATGCAAAGATACTTCTTTCTTGTGGATTACGCAAGATAAATATAATAAAAAAATCCCGAAGCATACGCCTTATGTAATAGTATGCTTCGGGATTGTCCTGTTATTTATGGGCTAATACAGCCACTGTGGGGGCTGTAATGTGTCTTGTCTGTCTTGATAGTGACTTTATTTCTTTCTTGCGATAATCAGTGTAACGCCGGCAAGGATTGTAATGATGCCTATGCCAAGTTGTAGTGTGAATGTTTCGCCGAAGATGAATACACCGATTACTACGGCTGTCAGTGGCTCAAGGGCTCCCATGATGGAGGCTGGTGTGCTGCCTATGAGGTTAATGGAGATGTTCATGAGGAACATGGATAATACCGTGGGCAGCAGGGCTAACTGTATTGCGCTCAGCCACTGTTGAGGCGTGTGCAATATTTGGAGACTCTCTCCTGAGATTAGAGAGAAGACTAACATGGTGAGCATTCCGAATAGCAATATATAAAATGTGAACTTGATGTTAGACATGGTCATGTTGCTCCACTGATTGACGGAGATGATATAGAGGGCGTAGAGCAGTGAGGAACATATAACAAGGGAAAAGCCTGTAGTGCTTAATTTGGCGTTGCCGTCACCTTGATAGAGAAGTCCTACGCCTATTACCGCCAGCAGAATGGCGGTAGCGGTGGTCCACGTTATCTTTTCATGAAAGAATACTGTCATGAGTATCGCTGTTATGATAGGGTAGACGAACAGTATGGTACTGGCGATACCAGCCGCCATGTAGCGAAAACTGAGGAAGAGAGTACAGGAGGAGAGAGAGAACATTGCTCCTAATACTGATAACCTGATGGCGTGACCCCACTTAATCTTGAAATTTTCCCTCTTCCATAGCATCACAATGGCGAACATAATGACGGCAAGGAGGTAGCGGTAGATTAGAACCGAACCGGAACTGAAGCCATCGCTATATAGTGTTAATGCGCCTAATGGGTTAGTACCATAGCATATTGCTGCGACAATTCCTGCCGCAAAGCCTTTTACTTTATTACTTGTTGTCATTGTTATTCTAATGTTATAACCTCAACTTTGTCGTTTTCCTTTTGCGCTTTCTTCATTGTTTTAGCATGTCTAATCCGCTCAAGGATTTCTTCCGTTGTGCCTTCTGTGCTAATTCCAAGCCGTTTGGCTTTCTTTACTGCCTTCAGGTATTTCTTGTCAGACTGCATTTGTACTTCAGCCATGGCTTTTTCCATTTTTTCGTGAGTCATTACAGAGGCATCACCGTCGTGGGTTGCAGGTGGTGTCTCTTGTGGAAGGCTTTCTTTCTGAGGTACGACAATCTGGTTCTCGCTTGCTTTTACAATGGGTTCTATTTGCTCTTCCGTTTTGTGTGAGGTTATCTTCTTCCGTGTCCTTTTGCGCTTCTTAGTAACGCTCTTCTTGGAAGTCATAGGAATCTCTTCCTTTTTTTTCATCGTTATTCACTTTGGTGGGCGTAATATGCGCTTTCCATACGAGGGGAAGTATAATACAGATAGAAAGTAAGAGAAGTAAATGTTTTCTTTTGAACTTTACATAAAATGTTACAAGACGGCTGAGGCGTGATTGTATTTTGTGACAGAGGGTCTGATTCTCTTCTGTGTCATCAAAGGGATTTATACCGTGTCTTCGGGCATGACATTCCCTGCACAGTACTACAAGTTCATCTGGACGATATGACCATGGGTTAACGTTGCGGTAAACGAGGTGGTGTACCTGAAGTTTATTTCTCTCATTATAGAAGGTTCTGCCACAGTCTTCACAGGTGAAGTTTCTTTCCTTAATGATGGAATAGGAGAAGCCTCGCCAGTAGTCGGTGTCTAATAGTTTGTGGTATTCTTCTCTCGTCATTGTAATTAAGGAGTTTGATAATGTTGTTACTGCTGAATACTCTGTACGTATTCCCACAACTCGCGGTAGAAGGGATGGCGCGTCATAGTGTCCTTGTTGCCAAGGATTATTAGTTTCATTCTGGCGCGAGTCATCGCTACGTTCATTCGGCGTAGGTCACGGAGGAAGCCTATCTGCCCATTGTCGTTGGAGCGGACGAGGGAGATGAGTATGACGTCACGCTCTTGTCCCTGAAAGCCATCAACGGTGTTGACGCTGATGAGATGGCGATAGGGCTTGAAGAACTCATATTTCTTTATCAACCGTTTTAGATATTGCACCTGAGCACGATATGGGGAGATAATGCCAATGTCGATATTCTCGTCGAGTATGCGCTGTTTGCTAATCTTCGTGAGGTATTCGGCAAGGGTAAGAAGGGTGAGTTTGGCCTCCGCTTTGTTTATGCGTCCAAAACTATCGCCAACGAATTGTTCTTTGAAGTCGCTGGCGTTACCTTCTTCCGCAGTGTCTGAGATTTTCTCTGCGGTGTCTATCCACGTTATGGCATGGTCGTAGTCGAGTATGCCGCGGTACTTAATCTGTGGGGCACTCTCTACCTGTCCTTCGTAGAACCAGTTGCTGGAGAAGCGCATTATGTCTTCATTCATGCGGTATTGCACCTTTAAGAGTGTTACCGTTTCTGGTTTGTTCTCTGCTATGCGCTCCATGAGTGTCTTACCTAATCCAGCCTTTAATGCAGCGAAACTCTTTATGGTAGGTGGCAACTGGCAGTGGTCGCCAGCAAGGACAATACGTGATGCTCTGCGTATCGGAATCCAACAGGCGGCTTCTAAGGCTTGCGCTGCTTCGTCAATGAATAGTGTTCCGAACTTCATGCCATCCAACAAACGGTTGGCTGCGCCTGTAAGTGTGCAGGCTATGACACGTGCTTCGCTGAACAGTTCTGCGTTGATACGTATCTCTATCTCCGCAGCACGGCTCTTGAGGTGTTCTAATCGCTGGTGGTATTCATAGCTTTTCTTCTTGCTTTTGCGCAAATCTCTTATCGCCTTGCGTATAGCCCACAACTGGGTGTAGTCGGGATGGCTCTCGAAACGTCGCTCGTAGGTAAAGCCTAACATCTTGTCGTTGACACGTGTGGGATTGCCTATGCGCAGAACACTGATGCCACGGTCTACGAGTTTCTCTGATATCCAGTCCACAGCCATATTGCTTTGTGCGCACACCAACACTTGATTCTCACGCATCAGGGTCTCGTTGATGGCCTCTACGAGGGTTGTTGTCTTGCCTGTGCCTGGAGGTCCGTGTACTATTGCTACGTCTTTGGCACGTAACACCTCGTTGACAGCGTGCTCCTGAGTAGTGTTTAACCAAGGAAAATGCATAGGACTGAAGGTGAACTGCTCTGCCTGACGGCGTGAATAGAATAGGTCGCGTAGATAGGCAAGGCGGTTGCCATTTGCGTTCTTTACGCGATCTAAGGCATCGAACATTGTCTTGTAACTGCTTTCGTCGAAGGATAACTGAACTCCTATGGGAAGAGCAGATTGCTGAAGGTCAAGCAAAGGAGCGGTGTCTGGAACACTTACTAACATGCGGTCACCGTCAACATAATTGACAGTACCTGTAAAGCCAAAGTATTTGATAGCGTTTCCTTTGCCTTCTGCTTCACTTTCTTGAGAGTTAGTATTCTTTTGAGTAAAGAACATGACGGGACGTCCGAACTCAAAGTTATGGTCTATCTCTTCGTCTGATGTGCGGAACACTTCTACAACCATCTGGTTTAACGAGTTATAGAAGTTTCTTCCTATGCGCAACGGAAACCAAGCGTCACCGCGCTTGACCTTCCGCTGTATGCCCGTTTGTTCGGTTTGCTTGCGAAAGGTCTCCTTTTCGGCATAGTACTCCAACTGTAGCAGTGCTCTTTGGCGTTCTATCTCTTGTATGGGTGAGGTTTGCTCCATTATCTATTATATTATGTTCAGTGTCTTCAATGCTTTGGCTATGCCATCGTGTTCATTGTCATCGGTAACGTAATCGGCAACGGCTTTTACTGCATCTTCTGCATTACCCATAGCGATGCCAATGCCAGCGGTTTGTAACATGGATATGTCGTTGAAACTATCTCCGAACGCCATGAGGTTGTTTGTTGTCAATTCCATGTTGGAAAGCATCTGTTTGAGGGCAGAGCCTTTATCAATACCTAATGGCAACAGCTCTATAAAGTATGGCGTTGAGCGACAGATGTGCATCTTGCCTTTCGTCTCTTCCTGCATTATGGCTTCCCATCTGGGTACTACTTCCGGCGGACCAACCATGAGACATTTGTTAAGTGGTCGTGGCGTGTCGTTGATGAAGTCCTGCACACCGACAATCTCCATCTTGTTGTTGCGCGAGGATTGGTGTACGTAATGGTCATCGGGATGTTCAGTGTATATGTGGTCCTCATAGTATGTCATCAGTGTCATACCAGAACGTTCTTGACATTCGTGTAGATATGGCAAAAGAGTGGGAGAGAGTGCTTGCTCTACCAATACCTTACCAGTACCACATTCTTCTATGTGTCCACCGTTGTAGCACAACAACATTCCTCCGTACCGCTCCATTTGTAGTTGTTTTGCAAGTGGGCGCATACCATAAGGAGGTCGTCCAGAAGAAAGACAAAGCCTCACACCTTGTCGCTGTGCTTGCATAAGTGCAGCGAGGGTGTGAGGCGTTATTTCCTTGACCTCGTTGGTAAGAGTACCGTCAAGGTCAAGGGCTATTATTCGTATTTCGTTCATTCTATTACTTCAGACTGAGAATAGCCTTAGCATTGGCACTCTCAGGATTCAGTTTGATAAGTTTCTCAGCATATTCCTTTGCCTTGTCCATATCGTTAAGGTTGTGGACATAGTTAGTACAGATAGCTTCGTATGCATTGATAAGCATCTTAGTCTCGCCAGCACTGCGGTTCTCGTCTTTCTCAATGATGTCAGCAAGAGTCTGGAAGTGAGGAGCAGCCATCTTCAGTTTCTCAAGGTCGCTGATGTTAGGAAGGGCGAATGGGAAACGGCTACGCTTGCTTGCTATATAGGCAGCATTAGTAGGATACTTCTCTGCCAGTGCAGCATATAGTTCGTCCGCTTTTTTGAATGCTTCCTGCTTTCTCTCTGCTGTGCTCTTCTCGTCCATCAGTTCATCAGCATAGAGAGAAGCGAGAGACTCCTCGAGGCTGAATGACTTGCCTGTCTGTGCCTGAAGATATTTGTCAAGGTATTCGCCAGCCTTAGCGTAGTTGCTGAGTTTCTTGTAGCAGTCAGAGATGTCCTTATTCTTTTCTGTTACGGTGCCAGCATCGATACCGTCAAGCTTTTGTATCTTTTCGTAGCAAGCGATAGCCTCTTCATACTTCTTTGCACCCTTGAGTGAGGTAGCATAATAGTTGTAGTCGAAGGCAGAAATCTTAGCAGAGTCAGAAGCATTAAACAGGTTATTACCAGCCGCAATAGCTGCTTCATACTCCTTCTTGTCAGTAAGGCTGAACATGATAAGGCGGTTCATGGAAGCGTTACGAGGCCACTTAGCGTGACCCCAGTTAGCAACCTCAAGAGCCTTGTCATAGTCCTTTGAAAGGAAAAGGTTGGTAGCATAGTCAGAAACCTGATAGTCCTTCATGTCGTCCAACTTAACCTTGCCGTAGTACTCGACAGCCTGCTTCAGTTTACCGCTACTTGAATATATCTCGGCAGCGATGAGGTCTACAGGGTAGTCAGGGCGTTGCGCACGCAAATCCTCCAGTGTCTGTACAGCACCAGCAGGGTCCGTCTTACTCATTATCTGTGCATAGCGACGATAACCGTCTGGGTTTTTAGGGCTGAAATATATAGCCTGCTGGAAGCACTCTGCCGCTTTACCACCGTCATCCTTTGACACTGCGATATTTCCAAGCAGCACGAAGATTTCGCCTTTCTCTTCGTTAGTGCCCTTCTTGCTTATTATCTCGTATGCTTTGTTTGCATATTCCTCTGCTTTAGTCGCGTCTTTAGCAGCAAGATATGCCTTTGCAATACTTGCGAGAGCATTAGCATTCTTTTTGTTTTCCTTTGCTATAGCTTCAATCTGGCTTGCTCCATCAGCGGCGTTTGCTTTAAGTATAGCAGAAACCTGTGTCATGATAGCGTCAGGCTGAGACTGAGCCATTGCAGGTGCGCTCATAAGTACCATAAGTGCTCCAACCAGTATGTTCTTTGTTCTCATTTTATTTAGATCTTTATTTTTGCTTGTTTATATTTCTATTTTATTTTTATACTACTATGATGTAGCTTGTATAAGCTGTCACTTGTTTATAAGTTTAATCGTTAACGTGAACTTCTCTTATCGTTAGCCTACCGTATGCAGGCAACAATCCGGCTTTGAGTATAACAATCTGTCCGCGGTCTTGCGATATAATGAAGTTCTTAAAGCCTGTAGGCAGTCCCATGTGAGGATCGTTTAGAAGTATATATATGGTGCGAACCAATGGGTAGTTGCCATTAAGGAAATAGTACTGATACGGCTTCCATGAATTAGCCACGTTGGCAACGTCCAACTTTGTTACAGCCATAGGGCGTACTTCTTTACGGAATGTGAGGTTTGTTGTGTCCCTTTGGTCGTTGAGCCAGTTACTTCCTATTATGCCTATAGCCCCTTTATGCTTCTCTACGTACTTGACAACCTCCTCTGTCTTGTTTACCGCAAAGACGCTTGGGCTTGTGATAGGCTTTCCTCCGAGGATGCTATCTTCAACATAGTGAACAGTAGAAGACTTTTTGTTGTCGAAGACTACTGTAATCTCACCTTTGTCAGACTTAGGGTATATCTGATTCCAGCGAGTCACTTCGCCAGTCAGTATTCTTTTTATATCTTTCACACTGATACATGAATCAGTGTTAGCCGTGTTCTGAATTAATGCTAATCCATCGTATGCTATCTTGATGGATAATGGGAATTGTTTTCGAGCTTTGAGGCTTTCCAGTTCCGCTTTTTTGTAATCACGTGCCGTAATAGCCATACAAACCTTGCCTTGCAGTAGTTGGTTTATGGCGTCCGACTCGTTAGTGTATATCGGTGTAAGTTTGGCGAGAGGATAAAGCGATTCAAACAGTGACCTCTCCTCTTCTATAATGGGACTAAAACTTTCGTCAGAGGCGAAAGATATCGCCCCTGACGAATAAGTATCAGTGCGACCATCTTTATTCTTGCGTCCTCCGCAAGAACAAAGATTGGTCATAAGTATTAATCCTACGAATATGTAAGATATCGTTTTAATCATATTTATGTAATTCTTGTAATATGATATTACTGTAGACGGAATGTTACAGGGAGTGTGTACTTCACACGTACTGCAGAACCATTCTGCTTACCAGGAATCCAGTGTGGCATAGACTTGATGACACGCTGTGCCTCCTTGTCAAGAGAAGGGTCAACAGACTTAGCTACTTTGACATCCGTAATAGAGCCATCGCGCTCTACGACGAAAGTACAAATTACACGACCCTGAATACCATTCTCCTCTGCAATTACAGGATACTTGATGTGAGAGCTGAGGTACTGCATGAGGGCACCCATACCACCAGGGTAAGAAGGCATCTGTTCAACAACGTCGAACACCTTGTTCTCTTCTTCTTTTGGCTTAACAGGCTCCTGAGCGATGACCTCTTTTGCCTTCAGCACTTCGCCGCCTTCGTCGTTACCGACAACGTCGAATGCACCGACAGCTGCACCACTCTTCATGATATCCTCCTGGCTTTTCATTTCATCTTCAGGCTTAACTTCGTCATCCTTTTTGATGACAGGGGCGGTAAACTTGACAGAGCTCTTAACCTTCTCTACCACTTTCTTTACCTCTTCCTGCTTAACCAGTTGCTTACGCTCCACCTTAGCTTCCTTTTTCTTCTGCTGTTGCAGAGCAGAAAGCTCGGTAACCTGATTCATAGCTGCTTTCTTTGCTGCTGCCTCGTCCGCAATATTTTTGAGGGTGAGACCAACCTGACATGCGATAGCGAGCAAGATAACAGCCAGAATAGCAATCACATTACGCTTACCAGTGCTCTTACGCAGAGCATAGGCACCATACGCCTGGTTGCGGTCGGCAAAGACTATGTCGGTCCACTCACCAGATATGAGATCTATTTTAGACATTTTGTAATCTTTTTAATAGTTAATACTTGTACTTGTTTAGGTCACCGAGCCATTACTTTACGCCCTTCTCGTTAAGAAGCTTCTTGTCCTGGTCGTTGATTTTATCAAGCACGTACTTACCAATGCTGCATATCTGCATCTCGTCAAGAGCGTCGACAACGTTCTTATAGGTTGATGTATCAGTAGCTTTGATAATAACAGTCATAGTCTGAATCTTCTGACCGTTAATTTCTCCGCCTTTGATTTTAGAGAGTGCTGCCGCGTATTCTGCCTCGGTCATGTCTTCCTTTTTAAGGTCGAGCTCAGCCTTAGCTTTCATTACCTGCAGAACAGGCTGTGTATTATCCTCTGTTACGTGAGTCTGTAGCACCTTTCTGATACCGTTCTTACCCCATGTAGTAGGTTTGAGGCATGAAGGATCATCATACTTTGGCATACCTTCAACATAGTAAATTTTGTTGTTGCCAGCCACGTAAATAGTGATAGTGTATGAAGCCTTAGTTACTGACTTATCTTGATCTTCGAGGTTCTTGTCGTTAGCCGGCATACTCAGTTCCATTGACTGAGGCTTAGCCAGAGAGGTACAGAGCATGAAGAAAGTGATAAGAAGCATCATCATATCAACCATCGGCGTGAAGTCCACGCGGACGTTCATTTTCTTTTGCTTTTCTTGTTTCTTTGCCATTTATTAATCCTCCCCAGTCTTTAACGATGTGATAAGGTAGTAACGGTTCTGATCCATATCCTGAAGTTCAGACATTACCTTCTTAATATTAGCGTACGGAGTGTCAGAGTCAGCCTTGATAGCAATCTTGATGTCGTCCGTATTCTCTACTACAGAAGTAACCCACTCTTGGAATTCGCTCTTACCATTGTTGATAGAGTCGAGAGGAATACCAGCTTCTTTGCCGGTCATTGCCTCAGTCATCTTATCATTAGGCAGATTGAGATAAGTCTTCAACAGACTAAGACTCATACCCCACATAGGGTCAGTCTGGAACTTCTTCATCTGTACTGCATTCAGTCCGAGGTCGAACTTGGTATCCATATCCTGGATAACAGTGAGGACGTCGTTCTGATTGTCCAAACTCATAAATACCTTGCCGGTTTTGTCGACAACGATATTCAGGACGTTCTTCTCTGGAATTTTAATCTCCGATACAGACATTGGCTGGTTTACCTTTACTGGTTCGTTCTTAACGAATGTTGAAGTCAACATGAAGAACGTCAGCAAAAGCACCATCACGTCTGACATAGGAGTCATGTCAATCCAGACGTCGCTTTTCTTAATTTTTAACTTACCCATAACTGAATAAAATTTAAAGGGTTAGTAAAAATTAAGCTTCTGGGTGCTTGTCTTCGAATGTATGAGCTACTGTGTAACCAATCTCGTCCATTGCAAAAGTAAGCTTGTCGATTCTGTTGGTGAAGTAGTTGTAAGCGACAACAGAAACCCAAGATGTTGCGATACCAGAAGCTGTGTTTACGAGGGCCTCAGAGATACCAGTTGACAGAGCCATAGAGTCAGCACCACCACCAGCAGCAAGAGCTGCGAATGAACGAATCATACCAAGCACAGTACCGAACAGAGCGGTAAGAGTACCGAGTGTAACGATAGTAGCGATGATAGGGAGGTTCATTGTCATAGTAGGCATTTCGAGTGCGCTTGCCTCTTCGTGTGCGTTCTGGATAGCTGCAACCTTCTCTTTGAGCTTGATAGGAGCTGTTTCCATTTCCTTGTAAGCCTTGAGGTCAGCGAGAACTACGTTAGCTACAGAACCCTTCTGCTTGTTGCAGAGCTGCTCAGCCTTAGCGATGTCGCCTTCTTTGAGAGCCTTCTTAACGTTAACAGTGAACTTTGTTACATTGCCTTTACCTGCGCAAGCTGAGATAGCGATGATACGCTCTACAGACATAGCGATGACAGTACAGAGAAGACCGAGGATGATAGGAACGACCCAACCACCTTTATACACTGTACCGAGCATGTTCAGAGGGTGTCCTTCTGGATCATTGTTAGCGAAGTTGCTTGGGTTACCCAAGAAGAAGAGGTAGAAGCAAATACCCACTGCAAATGCAAAGATAATGATAATGATTGCGTGTCTTACACCCTGGAAGCCTGCTGACTTCTTAGGCGCGGCTGTTGTTTTTGAAGCTGCCATAATTGTTTGATTAGTTTTTAAAATTATTAATGAATTGGTTGATAATCAATATAAGTGCGTGTTAGTACGTTTAGTTTTGCTTGCTTGGGTTAACTAAGACGTTTCTTTTCCAAACACAAAGTTAGCAAATAAAGTGGAACTACGGCAATGATTAAGGACTTTTAACAGAAAAAAGTTTTTGACATGGTAAATTAGTGCGGAAAAGGAGACTTTTTGGGTCTCCTTTCGCACTAATATTATGTATCTCTTCTTTCTGGAAGTCGTTTCTTTTTTTGAGATTATAATCTCACTTTTTTTATTCTAAAAAGTCTTGTTGCCGTGTATACGTGTCGCTTTATTTGAGCTTAGCGAGACACTCCTTGATACGCTTGATAGCCTCGCGGATGTTGTCATCGCTTGTAGCGTAGCTCATGCGGAAGCACTCTGGGTCACCGAATGCGTCGCCACCTACCGTTGCAACATGTCCTACTTCGAGGAGGTACATAGCGAAGTCGTTAGTATCCTTAATAACACGATTGCCGTCAGTCTTTCCGAGGTAGCTCTTGCACTTAGGGAATACATAGAATGCACCGTCAGGAACGTTCACTTCCAGTCCTGGAACCTCTCTTACGAGGCTAACGATGAGGTCACGTCTGCGCTCAAAGGCTTTACGCATATCCTCTACACACTGCTGGTCAGCGATGTAAGCCGCCATAGCAGTCTTCTGACTTACAGAGCAAGGTCCTGATGTGTACTGTCCCTGAAGCTTGTTGCAGCCTTTTACTATCCACTCTGGTGCTGCCATGTAACCGATACGCCAGCCAGTCATGGCGTATGCCTTGCTGACACCGTTGATGATGATAGACTGCTCCTTCATGCCAGGGAACTGTGCTATGCTCTCGTGCTTGCCTACATAGTTGATGTGTTCGTATATCTCGTCAGCGAGAACATACATATCAGGGTGTTTCTTTATCACGTTAGCCAAGCCTTCCAGTTCAGCCTTAGTATAAACAGAACCAGTAGGGTTGCTTGGTGAGCAGAGAATCAACATTCTTGTCTTAGGTGTGATAGCTGCCTCTAACTGTTCTGGTGTAATTTTGAAGTTCTGGTCGAATCCTGCTGGTATGTGTACTGGTGTACCTCCAGCAAGAAGCACCATCTGTGGGTAGCTTACCCAGTAAGGAGCAGGTATGATAACCTCTTCTCCGTCGTCTACAAGAGCCATGATAGCGTTGCATACAGCCTGCTTTGCGCCATTGCTGACAGATATTTCGCTTGCCTTGTAGTCAAGTCCGTTCTCATTCTTCAGCTTAGCTACGATAGCCTCTCTCAGGTCAGCGTAGCCTGCAACGGGAGAGTATCTTGACCAGTTGTCGTCTACAGCTTTTTTAGCTGCTTCTTTGATGTGGTCAGGAGTGTTAAAGTCAGGTTCTCCCACGCTGAGGTTAATTACGTCAATACCTTGTGCCTTCATTTCGCTGCTCTTTTGTGACATAGCGAGAGTTGCTGAAGGCGCCAATCTGTTTAGTCTGCTGGATAAACGTCCCATAATATATTTATTTGGTTGTTTTGTTGTTTTTGTTCTAATATATAGTTAGTGTAATGTTTTGTAAGATATCTCCCTCTTTGGGTGCGAATACACAAAATGCGTTTGCAAAGTTAATACAATTCTTTCAAAATAGAAAACTTTTGTATCGCTTTTTGCTTTTCTTCTTACATTTTGTCTGAAATACGTGCTATTGTCAGCTCATTCAGTCGGTGTATCTGCTTTAAGTCGCGGTAAAGTCTTAGTCTGAACCTCCACATTCTTATATACAATATAACACCTATAGGTATTATTATAGCTGCCGTTTCGTTCATCCATTTTTTGTTGAATGGTCTTGTGTGTGCTTTTTCTGACACTATAGGATATTGGTTGAGGTATGACATGATAAATCTGTCTCGTGTGTTGCCGAGGTCTTCTATCACTTCCTCCATCTCTTTTGCCAGTTTCTCTATCTCGTGGTCTGGCTGATAGTCAAAGAACACCTTTATAGGGTTAGGCAGATGTTTCAGTGTGTGCGCGGTGGCGTAATCTTCAATCATGCTGTTCATGGCTTTCAGACGTATAGCGTCGTTAGCGTAGTCAGGGTCATTGATGATGACTTCCTTCTGCATAACAATACGTTTCTGCCTCATTCCTAATAGATTCATGAAGAACAGTCTGTAGGCGTCAGCATTGAACACCACTGAGTCGTTATTCGCTTTATACGTAATGAACGCAGCCATTGGTATCAATACCGCAGGTGCCAGTCCTTTTCCGAACCATATCGCCCATGCTCCCTGTCGTGCCATGCGGTAGCCCGTGTTGTCGAGAATGTAGAACAGGATAAATACCAGTACCGACACGATGACTGGCACGCCCAGACCGCCTTTTCTGATGATTGCACCTAATGACGCTCCTATGAAGAAGAATATGATACAGGTCAGAGAGAGCGTAAATTTGTTAATCATCTCGATTTTGTATTCACGCTCCTTTTGGTTGTAGTCGTCGGCTCCCCAGGCTCTGTATTCGAGGTCGTAGCCCATCATCTTCACGCTGCTGCTGATAGACATCATAATGTCTTTCTGCTGTTCGGGCGTCATACGGGCGTATATTGAGTCGAAGTTAAGAGTACCTTTCGCCACCTTCTCCATTGCTTTCAGTGAGTCTTTCTTTTCAACATGTGGTGTAGCGAACAGTCTGTCGTGTATGTCCCTTGCCACAACCCTTCCGATGCTGTCGCCAGTGTATCTCACTGAGTCAATCTTTACTACCAACTGTGGCAGACTTTGTGCTGCTGCCTGTTGCGAGATGCCTGAAGATTCCGCCATGTTGAAGCCGTTGTCGAAATCTAACAGTATCACCTTATTAATAAAAGACTCGCGTCTGTAGGGCACGTTAGCAGTGCTTGTAACCTCCTGCGATCTCATGTTCTCAAACCATTCGCCGTTGTAAAGTGTCAGCAGCAGGTGTTTTTTCTCTGCAGTAGACTGTAGTTTTCCTGAGTCAGCCAGTATGATAGCCGCATCCTCGTAGCTATCCGTCATTCGGTAAATCATGACCCCGTACAGCATACCCGTCTCCATATTCTTGTGTTGAACATAGAGGTTACAGTTAGGTATTCCGCCATAGAATATACCTTCAGGTATTTCCAGTTCTGGGCTTTTCTGCTTCATTGATAGAAGCAGCTGCCTAAGCTGTATGTTCGCTTGTGGTCCGATGTTATTCTGGAATATGAAGGAGCATACTGTAATGACTAATGATGCTACGAACAGTGAGCGTAGTGCCTTCACCAGTGATATGCCAGCAGCCTTAATAGCCGTCAGTTCGCTGCTCTCGCCGAGGTTACCCATGGTGATGAGCGACGATAGCAGTATTGCCAGAGGCAACGCCTGTGGTACGAGCATGAGTCCCATGTACCAGAAAAATTCTCCTAACACCTCGATAGACAGTCCTTTACCTATAAGGTCGTCGACGTAACGCCACAGGAATTGCATCATCAGTACGAAGAGACTGATGAAGAATGTGCCTGCAAACAGTGTCGCGAACTGCTTGAGCATGAAGATGTCGAGTTTCTTAATTATGGGACGCATGATGGTTGTTGTTTGGCGTAATGTGTAGATGATGGCGTAGAAACGCCATCATACGAGGACTGGTCGGTATGTTTTTTGTGGCACGGTGGTGCAGTGGTGTTTACTTCTTGTGCCTGTTAGCCCTTTGTTCACGGTATTTGGCTTTCTGCATAGCAGATCCAGATCCGTGCGCTCCTGTAATGTACTTTTTCTTCTTGGCTTTGGTCTTCACCTTGCCATCATCTTTCTTGCGTTCTCCTCCACGGCCAAAGTTAATGCCGTTTTGTAGTATCAAATCAAAATCATCCATAATGGTGGTATTGTGAATCGTTATTAAGTAAGTATCTAAATTCTTTTTGTAAATGAGTAAGTTTATGTTCTTGTATTATTTGAAATAATTTAAATAATAAAGAACACTTACTTAGTCACCGTTACGATTAGCATCAAATCGTGTTGCGATTAGTACCATATCGTATTGCGATTAGTATCAAATCGTGTTGCGAAAGAGCCCAAATTACAACGCTGTCGTCTTACGGCTGCGTTGTGATTTGGGCATCAATAAGTTACGACCAGTAATCAATCGTAACGGTATGCTTGTTTGTTATGTATTATCCTTAATCACAAATGAGTGTGAACAAAATCAATGATGGAACAGACGCACGCCTGTGAACGCCATTGTAATGCCGTATTTGTCGCAGGTCTCAATGACGTTGTCGTCACGAACTGAGCCACCAGCCTGAGCTATGTACTCCACACCGCTCTTGTGTGCGCGCTCAATGTTGTCGCCGAATGGGAAGAATGCGTCAGATCCGAGAGCCACCTTAGTATTCTGTGCAATCCATGCCTTCTTCTCTTCGCGTGTCAATGGTTCAGGCTTTTCAGTAAAGAAGTTCTGCCATACGCCCTCCGCCAAAACGTCTTCATAGTCGTCAGAGATGTAAACATCGATAGTATTGTCGCGGTCAGCGCGGCGTATACCCTCCTTAAACGGCAGTGCCATTACCTTAGGGCACTGGCGTAGCCACCAGATGTCGGCCTTATTGCCTGCCAGACGTGTGCAGTGAATACGGCTCTGCTGTCCAGCTCCGATACCGATAGCCTGGCCATCCTTTACGTAGCATACAGAGTTAGACTGTGTGTACTTCAGTGTGATGAGAGCAATCATAAGGTCTCGCTTTGCTTCCTCAGTGAAATTCTTAGCCTGTGTAGGTATATTCTCGAAGAGGGCAGGGTCGTTCAGTTTGATATTGTTACGTCCCTGTTCAAACGTTACGCCGAAGCACTGCTTAGTCTCGATAGGTGCTGGAACATAGTTAGGGTCAATCTTTATCACGTTGTATGTGCCCTTACGCTTAGCTTTCAGTATCTCAATAGCCTCGTCGGTATAGTCAGGTGCTATCACACCGTCGCTGACCTCACGCTTTATAAGAGTTGCGGTAGCCGCGTCGCAGGTGTCAGAGAGAGCTATGAAGTCACCGTAGCTTGACATACGGTCTGCACCTCTTGCGCGAGCGTAAGCGCATGCTATCGGTGTCAGTGGTAGTTTTACGTCGTCCACGAAGTAAATCTTCTTCAGAGTATCAGACAGCGGCAGACCAACAGCGGCACCAGCAGGGCTAACGTGCTTAAAACTTGCGGCAGCAGGCAGTCCTGTAGCCTCTTTCAGTTCCTTCACTAACTGCCATGAGTTCAGAGCGTCCAGAAAGTTGATGTAGCCTGGGCGTCCGTTAATAACCTCGACCGGCAGTTCTCCTTCGGTCATGTAGATGCGTGATGGCTTCTGGTTAGGATTGCAGCCATACTTCAAAGCAAGTTCTTTCATTGTGGTTCCGTTATGATTTTACGTGTTTTGTGTACGTTGTTTTATAAGTAAGTAATGTTAAAAAAATAACTTAACCAATATTATTATTGTTAGAATAATATTGTCTTACGTATTTTTCATCTCATCTTGCTGGTTATTTTGTGACTATTCATCAGTCACGATGCTCGCATCGCTCCCTCTTCATATCCCCCAAATATCTCAGCAGTCAGAGGTAAAAACTGCGCAAGTTATTTTTTCATCATTGCTAAAACACTCATATTGTGCTGCAAAGTTATACATTTTTTTTGAAAGTACCAAGAAAACGTTTGGCTGTTTGGGAAATAATACTTATCTTTGCAAGATAAAAGGGTGGTTCTATAAATTACCACCGTAAGATAAAACTTTTCTATAATATGAAAATGTTTCGTTCTCTTTCAGTCTTTTTTCGGTTCAAAGCGTGAAGTTTGTTCAGACGTTATGCACGCGTAACTCCATTACTCACTTACGTTTTGCCCTTGGAAATAGATTTGAAATATAACAAAACACTTACTTAGAACCACCTCAAATAGAGTTTAGAATATTATGCGTGCACTCATTCCTCTTTTTTTCTTTTTAGTGGTTTACCTCGGCATCTCTATCGTGGCTGGCGATTTTTATAAGGTTCCTATTACCGTAGCTTTTATGCTGACGTCAGTGGTAGCGGTAGCATCGTCGCGTGGCAAGCTGAAGAATCGTGTTAAGATTTTTACTCGTGGTGCGGCAGACCCCAATCTCCTGCTGATGATATGGATATTTGTTCTCGCTGGTGCCTTTGCCAATTCTGCCAAGGAGATGGACGGAGTGACAGATGTGGTGAACCTTACGCTGAGCGTAGTGCCATCTAACGCTCTCCTGGCGGGGCTCTTTATCTCGTCAGCCCTCATCTCTCTGAGCATCGGAACCAGTGTGGGCACCATTGTAGCCCTTACGCCTATAGCTGTTGGTATGGCAGATACGCTCGACGTCTCTACCGCTATGATGACAGCAGTAGTGGTAGGCGGTTCTTTCTTTGGCGACAACTTGTCGTTTATTTCCGATACCACAGTGGTAGCTACGCAGTCGCAGGGCGTTAAGATGAGCGACAAGTTTCGGGCTAATATTCGCATAGCGTTGCCAGCAGCTCTTATTATGGTGGTGGTATACGCCTATTTAGGTCGTGACCTCACGTTGCTGTCAGATATTCCCCCCATCCAGTTCTTGAAGGTCGTGCCCTATGTAGTGGTGCTGGTAGCGGCGGCATTAGGTCTGAATGTCCTTATTGTGCTGTGCATAGGTATAGCGTTAACTGGTATTGTCGGAATGATAACAGGTGCCTTTGACCTCTACTCCTGGTTTGCGGCTATGGGTGCTGGTATCTCTGGTATGGGCGAACTTATAATCATAACCATGCTTGCAGGCGGAGTATTAGAGGTGATACGTGCCAACGGAGGCATACGTTTCTTGATGCGTAGCGTTATGAAGCGAATAAAGACACGCAGTCATGCAGAGTTGGGCATAGCGGCACTCGTATCTATAGTAGACCTTTGTACCGCCAATAACACTGTTGCCATCATAACAGTCTCTGGTATAGCGCGTGATATGTCAAACAAGTACCATCTCAATCCCAAGCGTGTGGCGAGTATACTCGATACTTTCTCCTGCATGATGCAGGGACTAATACCTTACGGTGCGCAACTACTTATGGCTGCAGGTTTGGCGAAATGCAATCCGGTTGACATACTTCCATATCTCTATTACCCCATAACTCTTGGTATATGCGCCATACTGTCAATAGTAATCTACGGTATGCACCAACATGATGAGGCAGAGATGGCAAAGGAAGAGAAAATGCTTCTGGAGGAGATTTGTGATGTTGATGAAGAAAAAAAATAGAAGTAGGAACATAAGAAAACAGAGAATGCTATGGGAATAGATACAACAACCAATGAGTTGCGCCGTCCTACGGTGCTCGACTGCGATGTGGTTCGCTTTCAGAACGCAAAAGATAAGTGGGTGGCGTTTATCGGATTGCTTGACGGACGTCCCTACGAAATCTTCACTGGGCTACAGGACGACGAAGAGGGCATAATGTTGCCAAAAGCCGTAAACAGCGGAAAGATAATAAAAACGGTGCTGCCTGACGGTAGCAAGCGTTACGACTTCCAGTTTGAGAATCGTCGTGGTTACAAGACAACGGTAGAGGGGCTGTCAGAGAAGTTTAATCCTATATATTGGAATTATGCCAAACTTATATCAGGGGTGTTGCGCTATGGTATGCCTATTGACAACGTCATAAAGCTCGTTTCCTCCCTCGATATGGATGGAGGAATAAATACTTGGGCTAACGGTGTGGCACGAGCGTTGAAGAAGTATGCTTCTGAATAGCCTCTTTGTCGCTGCTATCGCTATGGCGTCGCCACTACCTGATGGAGACGAAGCAGCGGAGTCGTACCTGCTTCCGCTGTATGAGGGCACTGAAGATGACGCTTTCTCATTAGAGGAGGCGACAGAGCGTGTGCAGCAGTTACGCGAACAGCCACTAAATATTAATAAGGTGGGAGTGGATGAGCTGCTCTCGGTGCCTGGCATTGACGCCAAGACTGCCGAGAGCATTGTGGCACACAGACATCGTTATGGGCTTTACCGTAGTGTGGAAGAGCTTGACATGGTGAGGGGGATGGACGACAGGTTGGCGCGTTACATCGCTCCGCTGTTCTATGTAGAACAACCAGACACCGTGCCTTGGTATAATGTGCGACGCATAGGTGGTGAACTTATGCAAGCCAAACACAGTCTTATCCTTACCGCTACCATACCTACGTATTACAGAGCAGGCGATAAGGGAGCCACAACGCAAGTGGCGCAGACAACAAACAGGTATGCTGACACTTATCTCGGAGACCCAATGAAACACTCATTCAGGTACTCTATGACAATAGGAAACAATTTTCAGTTAAATCTTTCGGGTGCAAAGGCGGCAGGAGAGCCATTCTTCACCGCTGGTAATAGTATGGGCTACGACAGGTATGCCTATAATATAACGGTGCGAGACTTAGGTATTATGCGCTATATGGTGCTTGGTAAGTATCGTGGACAGTTTGGTATGGGACTGGTGTTCAATAACTCCCTCTCCTTTGGCAAGCAGTCATCGTTAGTCTCGATGGGGCGTCGCACTACGTATTTTATGCCGCATAGTAGCACTTCCGACTCGCATTATATGCAGGGCATAGCCACTACCTTGGAGCTTTGCGGTGGTGCACTGTCGTTATTATTCTCTACTCGTTACATCGACGCTACCCTTAATGATGACGGTAC
>CAKQDQ010000029.1 GCA_934229335.1 uncultured Prevotella sp. | reverse complement strand
ATACTATACCGTTAACCCTGGTAGTAATAATATAATACGTTTCTTGCGAATACGTCGCGGACAAGAAAGAGACGTAAACGATGGCGCTGATGCCTCTACACAGAGACACAAGACAGGCATTATCTTTGACCACTGCTCTTTCTCTTGGAGTATAGATGAGGTAGCGTCATTCTATGACAACAATAACTTTACCATGCAGTGGTGTACCGTTGCGGAGAGTCTAACAAATGCAGGACACGACAAGGGCGCACACGGATATGGAGGAATATGGGGCGGAAAACTCGCAAGTTTTCACCATAATATGATTGCTCATGTGGCAAATCGTGGTCCACGCTTCAATGGTGCACGTTATGGTTGGACAGGGTATACATCTAACTATGATTACGCTAAATATAAGTGGGCTACGCCAACACAGGCAGAGAACGTAGACTTCCGCAACTGTGTGCTGTATAATGCGCAGGGAACGTGTTATGGAGGTCCTGGTGGCGGACAGATAAATATCGTCAATAACTTCTATAAGGCAGGACCATGTGGAAGTGGAAATCAGGAGCGTGTGACGCTCGTGACGGTTTCTGAAGCAGGTAACTCAGACTCAGATCATCCAGAGTATTACGGAATGACAAGTCGTTATTTCATCTCTGGTAATACAACGTTAACGACAGCTGGCGTGAAGAAAGAGAATAGAGACTGGGATGGCGTAGGATATGATAGCGGGGTTCTTACAAGAAATGAATATAGGTACTGCAAAGACGCTAACAACCTTTATGGGGAGGATGCTCCTTCTATAGATGTTAACGGTACAAGATATGTGCAGATAAAAATGGACGAGGCGGCTCCTACGGGTAATGTCACTACACATACCGCAGAGGTTGCTTTCAATAAGGTGCTTGATTATGCAGGAGCTTCATATGTTCGTGATGAAGTAGATGCTCGCTATGCAGAAGAGGCACTCACAGGTACTGCAAAGTATAAAGGCTCCGTAACGAACAAGCCTGGTATTATCGATGTCGTTGCTGACGTAAATGGATACACAGAAGAAACGTTTGAGAGTAGTTCACGTCCAGCAAACTTTGATTCTGACGGTGACGGTATGCCTGATGAATGGGAAGAGAAGTGGGGACTGAATCCTAATGACGCTTCAGATGCTAAGAAGTACACTATGGATGCCAATGGTCAGTACACAAATCTTGAGATGTATGCCAATAGTCTTGTAGAAGATATAGTGAAGGCAGGCTGCGCTGACGGTGAGGCTAACTATGAAGAGTATTGGCCAGAACTGAAGGTGATAGAGAATAAGCCTGTAGAAGGACAAGAAGTATCAATAACTCTGGCGGCATCAACCAATACGGCGTCAACATCTTCTGTTTATACCTTTGAAGACAATGGATATACCGTAACAGTAACTAATGCAAAAAGCAAGAGTTATGGAACTGGTAAGGAAGATGGTGTAAAGTATTCGGCTGGCGTACAGTATACTGTCAGCATACCTGATGGATTCGTATTGAAGGATGTGACGATGAAGGGATATGACAACTATGAAGGAACGGATGCTTATATCAGTGAGTTGAATGGAACGAACTTTGGTGAGACGAAATACGTGTTCCCAATGAAGAAAAGTGCTGCGGAATATGTTATGGCATCAAATACAATACCAGCAAATAATGCATCAAGCAAGTTTACATTTACACCTGGTGGTAAGCAGATAGTAGCGACGATAACATTGAACTGCGTAACACCGACAGCTGTAAAGAATGTGACGGTGGCAAACACAATGTTGCGCGACAATAATATATATAATGCAGCGGGACAGCGTGTGAGCAAGAGTTATAAGGGCATTGTGGTGAAGAACGGCAAGGCCTATATCAATAAATAATGGTAAATAAGTGAGTACTTAATGTGAAAAGAGTGCTTGCTAAATTAAAGTGTAAAATATTGCAGAACAACGAACAAAATAATGTGGAGCGTAAAAACCTCCTTGGGCTTTCTGTTAGTGAGCTCAAGGAGGTTGTTGCGCAAATGAATATGCCAGCCTTTACAGCCAAGCAGATAGCGCAATGGTTGTATAGTGGTCATGTTATGTCAATTGATGAGATGACAAACGTGTCAAAACGAAATAGAGAGCGTTTGGCAGAAGAATATACAATAGGCGCAATGGCACCTATTGATGCTCAACATTCAGTTGATGGAACAATAAAGTATTTGTTTCCTACAGCGTCGGGCAAATTCGTTGAGACGGTGTATATACCAGACCGTGACAGAGCCACGCTATGTGTGTCGTGTCAAGTTGGATGTAAGATGAATTGCCTCTTCTGTCAAACAGGAAAGCAAGGCTATGAGGGTTCGCTGACGGTGACGGATATATTGAATCAGATATATTCTCTACCTGAACGTGAGAAACTTACAAACATTGTCTTCATGGGGCAGGGAGAACCAATGGATAACCTGGACAATGTACTGAAAGCAACAGAGGTGTTGACCGCTGACTGGGGTTACGCATGGAGTCCTAAGCGTATAACGGTAAGTTCGGTCGGAGTACGTGGCAAGTTGAAGAGATTTCTTGACGAGAGTAATTGTCATGTAGCAATATCGCTACACTCACCATTACATGAGCAACGAATGAAGTTGATGCCAGCAGAGAAAGCAATGCCGATAGCAGAGACAGTGGAGCTCTTGAAAACGTATCCAGCTTTCAGAAGACAAGACCATAGTAGTGATTCATGGCAGGAAGATACATCAAGGCAGCGCAGATTGTCGTTTGAGTACATCGTGTTTGATGGACTTAATGACTCGATGACTCATGCAAGAGAGATAGTGAAATTGCTCGACGGGTTGGATTGTCGCATCAACTTAATACGTTTTCATAGCATTCCGGGAGTAGACTTGAAAACAAGTGACGAGAAGAGAATGGAGACGTTGCGTGACTATTTAACAAAACATGGTCTGTTTACAACGATACGTGCGTCAAGAGGACAAGATATCTTTGCGGCTTGCGGCTTGCTGTCTACGGCAAAGAAAATAGAAGGAAGAGAGAAGTAATAGAGATATAATAAGTAACTATAGACAATGATAAACAAACTACCCAATATCGTTATTGCGGGAAACGCTCCACAAGGCAAACACGCAATGCTTAATGCAATGCTGTCAGAGGAAGAATTGGCGGAGCTTTGCAATATATTGCTTTATGGAGCTGATGGCGAACCAGAGCTGGAAGCTCTTGAAGATGCTGTTGAAGACTGGCGCGACGGAAAGATAGACGGAGTGGTGTGTCTGCCCTTTGCTGGTGATGTAGTGGATGCAGTAAAGCAATGGGACGAGAATAATGTGCATGATGTTTTCGGCTTCTATATCAACAATACTATGAAGATGGCATCGGTAATGGGAAATATGGAAGCTATAGAAGCGGAGATGCGCTTAACGAAAGAACTTATAAAGAGACGTGTAAAGGCTGTTGTAAATACACTGAAGAGAGACTTCTTTATACTTAATCCGCGAATAGCAGTGGCAGGAGCAAAGGATGTCGCTATTGATGAAGAAAAGCAGTTGGATATTGTAACTGTCGCAATATCAGAATTAGAGAAAGAAGGTGTACAGGTATTTGGACCTGTTGATGCAAACAGCTTTTTTAGACAAGGCAACCACCAGGCTTACGACGCATTGGTGACGGTGTATGATGCGCAATGTATGGAAGACTTTGAGACAGTGTCAGATGGTAACTCTGCGGTGACGTTATTGTCAGGTCTTGATGCTCCTGTTGTATCGGCAGAATATGATGGCGTCTTAAGAGCAGTATTCACTTCGATAGACATCGCAAGAAACAGAATAGAATATGATGCGCCATTCGCAAACGTATTACCGAAATTGTATAAAGAGCGTAGAGAAGACGGTGACAAAGCGCGTTTCGCAATAAAGAAAAAGGGCTTCAATCCTGCGGAGCATCGTAGGGAAAACATTAATTACACTACGACACCAAAGCCTAAAACTAATACGGAAGCGTAATAATTTTCGGTAAAAAGCTATGCTATCTGAAAAAAAATAATTAACTTTGCAAATTGGTATGGACTTGAAAGAACTGCAAAATATTAAGCAACGTTATAATATCGTAGGAAACTGCGATGGGTTGAATCGTGCCCTTGATATAGCGTTACAAGTTGCTCGTACTGATTTATCCGTGTTAATAGTGGGCGAAAGTGGTGTAGGAAAGGAAATAGTACCACGTGTTATACATGATAACTCACCACGAAGACGTGAAAAATATTTCGCTATAAACTGCGGTTCTATACCTCAGGGAACTATCGACTCGGAGTTGTTTGGACATGAGAAAGGTTCTTTCACTGGAGCAATAGGTGAGAGTGAAGGCTATTTTGGTGCAGCTAACAAAGGTACGTTGTTTCTTGATGAGGTAGGCGAATTGCCACTCGCCACGCAGGCACGTCTGTTGAGAGTATTAGAGACAGGTGAGTATATACGTGTAGGTGGTCAAGATATACGTAAGACAGACGTGAGAATAGTTGCGGCAACGAACGTTAATATGCGCAAAGCCGTTTCGGAAGGTAGATTTAGAGAAGATCTCTACTATCGTTTGAATACCATCCCAGTAATGATGCCACCATTAAGAGAAAGAGGAGATGACATCGTGCTGCTGTTTCGTCTGTTTGCTATGCAGTTCTCAGAGAAATATAGAGTGCCGCGAATATCTTTGACTGACAATGCAAAGCAGGTTTTGACGAAATATAAATGGCCGGGCAATGTAAGGCAGTTAAAGAATATTACAGAACAGATGTCGCTGCTCTGCAGAAACAGAGAGATAGACGTAGATGAGCTGTTGCAGTATATTCCAAATGATGAGGAAAGTACGCAGTTGGCTACAATAAATCCTCAAGGTGGCTCACGGACGTATGAAAGTGAACGAGAGATGTTGTTCAAAATACTCTATGAGATGAAAAGCACCGTTACTGGATTGAAGGGCGAAATAGACTCCTTACGTGAACAGATACGAGGAGCGTCAAGTGCTGCTGCAATGCCAATACAAACCTACGTACGTCAAGAGCCAAGAAACGATAATGACTTCGTTCAGGAAATATCCGAACAAGAAAACGTAAACCTGAAAGACCTTAGTAAAAGGGCAATAGAAGTGGCGTTAGAGAAAAATGGTGGCAATAGGAAAAAAGCCGCAATGGATCTTGGAATGTCAGATAGAACATTGTACAGAAAATTAAAGGAATATAACATTAAATGAAAGTAAGGCATATTATAGCGATGCTTATGTGTGGTGTAGGTGTGTTAACCACCTTTACCGCTTGTTCTGTGTCATATAAGTTTAATGGCGCAAGTATAGACTATAATACAACCAAGACAATACAGATTAATGACTTTCCTATAAGAGCTACCTATATCTGGGGACCAATGCAAGCGATGTTCAACAACAGGTTGAAAGATGTTTATGCCTCTCAGACACGTCTGATACAAGTGAAGCGTGGCGGAGACTTAAAGGTAGAGGGAGAGATAACACAGTATCAACAGCGTAACAAATCTGTTTCTGCTGATGGCTATTCTGCCCAGACAGAGCTGTCAATGACCGTAAACGTAAGATTCACAAACAATGCAAAACATAGTGATGATTTCGAGCGATCATTTACCGCTACAGCGTCTTATGAGACAACGCAGAGTCTTGCCGCTGTTCAGGAAGAGTTGGTGACACAGATGTGTAAGGATATTTGCGATCAGATATTCAACGCTACTGTGGCTAACTGGTAGCAAGAGAGAAAAGCAAACATCATTCCGACGCCATACGGAATGATGAGGTAAGGGAAAAGGTAAAAGAATAAAATCAATAGAGACATCGTGAATATACAAGAGCTGACAAAACATCCGGAAATGCTGAACCGTGAGACACTATTTGAGTTGAGACGGATGACTGCATCGTACCCATACTATCAGCCAGCAAGACTCTTGATGATAAAGAATCTATATCTGTTGCACGATTCTTCTTTTGATGAGGAACTACGTAGGGCAGCACTTTACTTTACTGACAGAAAGATACTGTTTAATATTGTAGAAGCAGCGCATTATCGATTGAAGCACAGGGTACCACAGCGAGGCTCTGCTGCCAATTTCGGTCAGAAACAAAGCGATGGCGAATCAAGAACAGTATCGCTTATAGATACTTTCTTAAGTACCATTCCTGAAAATGAGGGAAATAAGGCAACAGAGCAAAAGGAAGAAAGTAGCAACGGAGTGGCAAAACGAAAGCCTACAGCTGCTGACGCAACAGTAGACTATGTAGCGTATCTACTCGCTACAGACTTTGAGGAGCTTGACGAAACAACAACAAGTAAGTCTGCCGATACAGTGTCGCTCGCAAATACTAAAATGACTGGTGGCGCTTTGATAGATGCGTTTATAAATAACGAAAATGGTAAAATCACTTTACAGGAGGAACCTGAGTTCTATCCGGAAGCTGTAACAGAAGAAGATAATAAGGAGCCAGAAGAAGAATTCCTAACAGAAACACTTGCTGGAATATACATAAAACAGGGACGTTATGAGAAAGCCTTAGATATAATAAATCGCATAAATGAGAATACAGAAAAGAAGAATATCTATGCAGAAGATCAAAAACGTTTCCTCGCAAAACTAATAGCAAACAAGAAAACAAAATAATAACAATAAAAAAGAAACAAAATGTACACATTATTCGTAATCCTCATTGTATTGGTATCAATCTTAATGATAGGTATCGTACTGATTCAGGAATCAAAAGGCGGTGGTCTTGCGTCTGGTTTCTCTTCAGCAAATGCTGTAGCCGGCGTGCGTAACACTACCAAGTTTATAGAGAAGGCCACATGGACACTTGCAGCCGCAATGGTAATAATCAGTGTAGTATGTGCCTATGTAGCACCTACAGCGTCTGTAGGTACTTCTGTAATAGAGAAGGCAGCAACAGAACAGGCAACCACAAACCCTAATAATGTTCAGGGATTTGGTGCTACAGAGCAGAAGGGGGGAGCAGCAGAGAAGGCAGCTCCAGCAGCGAACAAGCCTGCTACAGACAATGCTGCTGCACCTGCACCGCAACAGTAAAACTGGTCTTTAGTACGAGTTTTGCCGAGGGCGTGTAATCACATTTTAGAATTATGGTAAGACTCTTTATACCTATATTGCTCATCTCACTTGGTGTGATGAGTGACATTTACATATACCGTCGCTACATTGACAACGTCTCAATGTGGCGATGGCTATGGTGGATTCCCACAGTAGCAGTTTTCGGGTTCGTATTCTACT
Organism: uncultured Prevotella sp.; assembly: GCA_934229335.1. Lineage (GTDB taxonomy): Bacteria > Bacteroidota > Bacteroidia > Bacteroidales > Bacteroidaceae > Prevotella. The sequence continues at coordinate 15,877 of CAKQDQ010000029.1, read as the reverse complement.
TTATTCTTTTTGGTAAGGGAATGGCACAAGAATACGATTCTGTAAACGTCTTTTTGCTGCTTGTGGGAATATTTTGTTTGCCTAAGTTTATATTCGCTTTGTTATCATTACTGCCTAAGGTAGGAGTATGGTTAGGCTTAGCAGGAGCTGCTGGCATAATAGGTATAATACTATGGGGAATAACAATAGGGTTCACTCAGGTTCGTGTGCGCCGTATAGTCTATGAGAGTCCATACCTCCCCAAAGCATTTGACGGCTACAGAATAGTGCAGTTCTCTGATGCTCACGTAGGAACCTTCCGTGGAATGTACGCTCATTTATTGAAAGAAAGTGTAGATACCATCAATGCTCTCAATCCAGATTTAGTGTGTTTTGTTGGTGACATAGAAAACTTCACACCAGAAGAGTTAGAACCACACAAAGCCGCATTCGCCTCGTTACGAGCCAGAGACGGAGTGTTAACAATAATGGGCAACCATGATTACTCCTCTTATGTGAATGTCTCTCCGAAGGAACGTAGTGCTATGGTACAACGCACGCGTAGTATGCAGCAGTCATTTGGTTGGAAGATGTTATCAAACAGCAACATTTCAATAAAGCGCAGCGTCACAGATGAAAGAAATGGTAGTTACGACAGTATTATCGTCGTTGGCGAAGAAAACTGGGGACGTCCCCCTTTTCCGCAGTATGGCGACATAAGAAAATCTCTGAAAGGGTTAGCCATAAAGGATAAAAGAGTTGTTACGGCTACGGGAGAGCCACAATTTGTAGTAATGTTGTCACATGACCCTACTGCATGGAGAGCACACATACTGCCAGTGTTGCATCCCGACATCACGTTGTCAGGTCATACTCATGGTACCCAGTTTTCTCTGTTAGGGTGGAGCCCGGCTTCCGTGGTCTACAAGGAGTGGGGCGGAGAATATTACGACAATGATAGTAATAAGGCAGAGATGTCTGTACAACGCAGAATGTTGAACGTATCAACAGGCTTAGGCGGCAACTTCCCTTTCCGCTTTAATATGCCAAGAGAGGTAGTGTTGATAACCCTAAAACAATATAGTAAGTAGGTGTTCAAAAAATATTTACAATAATACAAGAACATAAACTTACTCATTTTTATAAAAATAATTTTTAATACCTACTCAATGAATAAAATAGTTTGCACCTTCGTGTCGCTATGTTTTTCCTTAGTGACAATGGCTCAGAACGATGATTGGCGGCCAGTTAGTCGTTGGCCTTTTGTTTATGAGCATTTCAAGTCGGCCACAATATCTTTAACATCTGGCGGTAAGGATTTGCGTGTGATGGCAAATATCCATGTAGGCAATAATGCTCTGTGGTATGAGAGTATGGGTAAGCGTTTGCAGGCAAATTCAAGTACTATAAACACCGTGACATTTGTTGGTGGTGCGAAGTACTACAATGTGGAAGGTAAGATGTGCCGTGTTCTTAGCGAGGATTCCATTGCTGGTAAGATAGGTCGTCTGTATCTTGTAGAGCAGGTAGACAAGCATACTTATGACGAGATGGTAAAGATAAACCGTCAGAGCAGTATGATGGTAACAGACATCTCTCCCGTCTTTCAGAATGTAGCGTCAGGCGTGGCAGATAATGAAGGCGTAAGAAACATAGAAGAAGAACCGCTGCCCATGCAAAACAAGTTCTATATGCTTTATAATGATGAGATATTCGAGGTAACGGAAGGCAATATATTGAAACACCTTGGTTCCAAGGAGGAACGCAACGCTTATCGTGCTTTCACTCGTAAAGCTGAGATACGCTATGGGAATATAGAATCTGTGCAAACTGTGTGGAACACTTTTTTCGTAAAGTAAAACCTTTAATCCCTCCGAGTCTATTCTCCTTCTTAAAAAAGAGGGAGTAAATGGAGGGTTATAAAAAAATAACTAACTAATGAACAAGAAAAACTTACTAATCGCACCCATGATGCTCACCCTTGCACTCTGCGCGCAGAATGCTGACGCCCAGAACAAAAAAGAGCAAGGAGACATCTGGCTTGACATCAACGGTGTACGTGACCTCACCGCTGACTCTATCGACATTGCTAATCAGGCGCGTCCCGTTCCTGGCTCATCACGAAAAGGCAATAACCACGTGTTGTTCCTTGTCGGAAACTCTACCATGCGCACCGGAACACGCGGTAATGGCGATAACGGACAGTGGGGTTGGGGATTCTACATGCACGAATACTTCAACGAGAACAGGATAACCGTAGAGAACCACGCCCTTGGTGGCACCTCGCCACGTACTTTCTATAAGGCTCCAGAACTGTGGGCACGCACCCTTAGTGGAGTAAGAAAAGGCGATTACGTGTTCCTCGAACTCGGACATAATGACAATGGTCCTATCGACGAGATACGCGCACGCTCCAGTTACCGTCCGCACGGCAAACTCGACATTGGCAATGACTCCATTATAATATATAATAAGGTGAAGCAATGTCAGGATACCGTTTACACCTTCGGTGGCTATACTCGTCGTTTCATTAACGAGGTAAGAGCCAAAGGCGCAACCCCAGTGCTCTTCACGCTGACGCCACGCAATGCGTACGAGGCTAATGACACCAACAAGATACAGCGCAAACTTACCGACTTCACCCCTGCCATCTTCGCTATAGGCAAGGAGATGAATGTACCAGTAATAGACCTCAACGATATTTCAGCTCTGAAGTTAGAGAAATACGGTAAGTGGAAGACCAATTACCACTTCTATCATGACAAGATTCACTCTTCAGCCTTCGGAGCAAGAATGAACGCTGAGTCAGCCGCAGAGGGGCTCTCACATTGCAATGATCCACGCCTTGCCGAACTAAAGTCGTACCTCATAACAGAAAAGGTGTTCCCTAACTATGAAGAGAAACTCCTTGCTTGGGAACCTAACAACTACGACAAGAAAGGCAACGTGGTGCCAAAGACCAAGACAGCCGAAGAGAAAAAGCAGAAGGTACGCATCTTCCTCTGTGGTGACTCTACAGGAAAGAACGAAGACAAGAAGCCCGACGGAATGTGGGGCTGGGGTTCACAGGCGTACACCGTGTTCGATGAGTCAAAGTGTACCTTCATCAATGCGGCCAAGGCAGGTCGCTCCACTCGTACCTATCTCCTTGAAGACCGTTGGGAAGAAGTTTATCGCACCCTGCGTCCAGGCGACTATGTACTTATACAGTTTGGACACAACGATATTGGTGGCATTGACAAGGATAAGGAACGTGGCGTAATAGCCTGCGCACAAGACACCAGTCATGTATACCATCTAAAGAGCAACGGCAAGAACCTTGTGGTATATTCATACGGTTGGTACCTGCACAAGATGATAGTAGACTGTAAGGAGAAGGGAGCAATCCCTGTAATCCTATCCTTCACTCCGCGCAATGAGTGGCACGAGGGTAGGGGAGACGTTTGTGGTACGTTCTATCCTGTAAAGGAGAAGAAAGGCAAGAACTACATAGAGCGTCGCAACGACAACTACATTCCACAGTGGTGTAAGCAGGTAGCAGAAGAGAACGGAGTAGAGTTCGTTGACATTCACAACATCTCCGCTGACTACCTTGACAAGAAGTGCGGCAGCAAAGCCAAGGCAATGGAGTATTTCAACCACGACCACACTCACACCTCATTGCTCGGTGCACGCAACAATGCCCAGAGCCTGAAGAAAGGACTCGAGGCGATAAAGTCACCTTTAGTACAGTATTTGAAGTAAAACACCTTCCAAGGCGTAAAGATACTAAAAAAAGACAGTTAATCTAACGTTAGGTTAACTGTCTTTTTTATTTATAGTGGTTCTTAAAACATCACATCGCAATAAGGTCGGGGCGTTACTACTTCTTCTTCTTAAACAGTCCCTTCACTTTGTTGAAAGTCTGCTTAGCAGCATCGCCTACCTGCTCAGTAACATCCTTACCGCCCCCGCTTTTCATACTCTCCTTACTTGGCACACTGCCACCAGACACTCTACCACCAGATACACTGCCTCCAGGTATACCAGATGCGTCAGCGTACCCCGCTTGTTTTCTGAAATAACTAACGAGGTCTCTGTCAGCCTCCTTCTCCGTCTTAACGTTAACAGAAGAAGAATAGGTAATGGAACCCTTCATTACGATGTGTGAGGCTTTATCACCGTTCAGCGTTATCGTGACGCTATATTTTCCATCGCTGGGGTCTTTGCCAGCAAGGTTAAACGTTTCCTTATTACCAGTTTTCTTATAATTAGTAATGTTGAAGCATGGATCATCGTCTCCGTCCATCCAGAAGAGTTTCTTCTCACGGCAGATAACGTTACGTCCAAAGTCTGTATAGAGAAACTCTACCTGTGCAGAGGCAGACAAGGCGAGAGACAATAGCATGGCGGTAAACATAGATTTCTTTTTCATACGCATTATTATTTTATTGGTAAACAAATTATAGGTTGTAGTAAAATTCTCTCTTATCAGACCTAATTTCTTGTTTTACGAATATAATTACTGAAGTGTCGGATATAGAAAGGAACGGTCTAAATTCGAACTTGAATATAATTATTTCGCAAAGATAATAATAAAAAATATATATTCCAAGAGAATTTCGGAAAATCTGCTTGACGCTACCAATAATCATAACAGTCGTGTTGCTAAGTAATGGTAAAACAATAACTTGGTACAAAAATGCTAAGCAGATTTGCACCTGACGACATAGTTCCACTTAGGCAATTGCTCGTCAAAAACGATACGCTTTAGCCTTTCGGATTCATATGATTCGTCAAGCGTTCTTTGAGTTTGATATTTCTTAGACTTGATGGAGGCATAAACGACCAAGCCTTTGGAGGTAGTTGTCTCATTTGTTTTTTTACAAGCATATTCAGCTGACCGCAATTGGACTCCGCTCCAAGCTCTAGTTATATGTGCAAACGACTTATGTTCTATAGGATTGTACTTTGAGCAATATGGAGGGTAATGCACCATAATGATGTCTAATCCGAGAGAGGCAGCCAACTTCATAAGTTCCTGCTTGAAAATATGATGCGAGGCAGAGTTAGAGCCTCCTCCATCACATAAAATGCAGATAGCGGTAGCTTTCGGATATTCCCATTGCAGGTAGTCCTTCCAAATGCGTGCGATGTTGTCACATACGAACTCTGCAGAGTCATAGCTATTCCTTAGGGTAAGATACCCTACGTTCCTTTCCACATCATAGATGCCGTGCGGAACGATGGTTCCTTTAGAAAAAGAAGCAAAGTCATGGTCAAGTGCAGTTAGTTCATGTTGTGAGAAGGTCTTACCGGCAACGTTTGAAGTTGCCCAGCATTTCCTTCTTCTTAGTGTCGATACTGAGAACAGGTATTCCTATACGCACACAAGAAGTCCAAGTGGATTCCACCATTTTGAATTGAGCATCTCGGTTCTCAACATCCTTCAATGTCTTGGTCTTGTGGAAAGAGCGTTTCTTGAAGCCTCTGAGCTTTATCATCTTACGAACAATGTAACTGGAGATAGCAAAGGCTTGTTCTTTGAACATTTGTTTGATTTGAGTTACCGAAAGGTCTAACCATCTTACTAAGTCGTCTTGCGGAAGACCTGCCATGTGGTTTTGGACAATCTCATCAAACAGAGACAGGTATTCAGGATGCTCCTCCAAGATGGACTTTCGACCGCCTCCTGAAGCACAGACGGATTTCTTGGGTAGAGTTGCTTTGCTTTTGAGTTCATGAATACCTCTATAGATGGTATTTATAGATATACGCATAGAAGCACACACGGCTGCAACGCCATGTTTGACAATGTTGATACCTCTTGTAGCACAATATAGCCGACGCTGACGTTCGTCTAATTGTTGAATGTATGTCAAATCGTCTTTAGAAAAGACTTCTGCTAGAATCTTTGTATTCATTATAACTGCCTGAAAATCAGTTGCGAAGATGCAATTTTTCTAACAGGATAAAGAATGTGAATAGTTAATAATCAATAAGCTAAATATAAAGTTATGACAATGGAATTATATAAGAAATGTGATGCAAAAGAGGAGTTTAGAACTCTATCTTTTAACCAAGTGTTGCTTCACGAAAGTAACACAAGAATGTACCAAGTTATTTTTAAACATTACTTACGCATTTCATGTTTTCATAGTTTTTTAGTACCTTTGCACAAAAATACAGATTATGTCATACAGCAACCCCATTAACAAAAGTAGAATTTGTTTTTACCTATGTGTTCTATTTTTAGCACTTACTAAAGGTGCCTTTGCAGATGCTTGGAAAGTTCCATTCCGCAACTTAAACATAGAAGATGGACTAAGCTCTTGCAATGTACAATGTATGATAGAACTGATGGATGGAAGGATTGCCATCTCGACATTAGACAATATCAATATTTATGATGGAGTATCTTTGCGTTATATCCATCAAGGAGCTAATAATTTCATCAATATTCCTAATTTCACAGGACATTGCCATTTATATGAAGACAAACAGGCTCATTTGTGGATAAAGAATTATCCACAAAAATTGAGTTGCTTTGATTTGCACACCTATAAATATGTAGAGAATTTTGATAGTATTTTACGATACTACAAAATCAATACTCCTATAGAAGATTTGTTTTGTGACGACAACCATGGATTGTGGATTCTAGAACGCCATGGTATCTTACGATGTGTTGACAGACCTCTGCTGCGTATCAAAGTGCCCCATCACCAATCAGTTCGTCTTCAAGATTTAGTACTTAAAGACAACAAGGTCTATTTGTTTTATTCTAATAGCAAAGTGGAGTGTTATAATGCCGCAGATGGCAGGTTTCTGTATTCATCTCAGGCATTAAAAAAACAAGAGGTAAAAAAATATCAAAACACTTCTCTTCTAATGTCAGTCAACCGCCGTTCAACTAATAATGACCCAAAAATCCAGACCTGCACCCATTATATATATCAATTGAGATGCGGAGACTCGCAATCCATTTGGTTACGTTTTGATACAAAATCACGCCGTTGGAAGACCATTCTTGCTGTAAATGGTTATTTACACACATTGTCCATAGGAAATCAGCATGCTTTCGTGACAAGTCCCAATCTGTTGTATATCTTGGATTTAAAAGATGAACATTTAAATAGGGTTGAGTCATTATCAATGGAAAACGGTTCGAAACTTTCTTCAGGAAGAATGGGAACAGTTTTGGCAACTTCAGATGGTGGATTATGGTTGGGAGCTTACGACAAAGGCATTTTCTATTCCCATCCTTGCATGATACAAAAAAACACAGGATTGTTAAGATTTCGCCCCATTTTATCCCATATTATCAAAAATGGAGAATTGTTACAATGCGGCACAAAAGAATTGCCAAAAGCAGAGAACTTCACCAAGGAATTATCCTTTACGGGGATTCCCCGTAAGCTAACATTGCAGTTTGCTGCCCAAAACTACTATCTGCCAACACTGACAACCTATTATTATCGAGTGTTAGGTAGTACAGATACATGTTGGCATGAAGCCTCATGTGGCAATGGCGAGGTTGACGAAAAAGGAATGTTAAGCCTCAATCTCTCTGATTTAAGCTATGGAAATTATACGGTACAAGTGATGGCAGGCAAATCATGGCAGTCGAAATTATGCCAGTTAGATTTGCACATTCATCATCCATGGTATCATATTGCGTTTTTTATCCTTTTGATTATGGCTTGTTTAACTGTGGGGCTTTGGTTCTTTTTGAGACGTAGAAAGAAACAACCAACCATAGAAAATGAAAAAATAGCAGAGCTACCATCTACAGAACTCACGCTAAAAGCCATGAACTTGATTGAGAGCCATCTCACGACTCCCAACTATGGTGTGGAGCAACTGAGTAAAGATTTATGCATGGAGAGAACAGGATTGTATAAGAAACTAGTGAGTCAATCTGGCAAAACTCCAAGTGCATTCATCAAAGAAGTTCGAATAAAAAATGCCCTCAAATACTTATTAGAAGGATATTCTGTTCAAGATGTATCTGTAAAAGTAGGATTCAGTTCTCCAAGCCACCTCATCAAGGCATTTCAAGAGAAATATGGCTGTACCCCAACTGCTTATATAAAGAATCAACACTGATGATATGTTGAATCAACATTTTACGAGTGTTGATTCAACATCCGTGTTACTAACTTTCATCATGTTTACACTATCTTTGCAGTGCAATTTATAATTAAAAAATGTACAGCAATGAACAGTGTAAAATTTTTCTTAGTATCAATCATCATGAGTTGTTGTTTGGGGTTACATGCTCAGACAAGCAAAATTTTGATTGGTAACTATTATTATTCTGCCCCTAATGGCATAGCTTTTATCAAGGAGGGGCAAACCGCCTTTGTTATTAATCCAATGATGGGTGCAAATCGCTTCACCGCAGTTCTTTTCGATGAACAAGAAGCCGGATTCGCTCAAGCTCATCAAGTAAATGATTACAATGCGAGCATCGTGGCTCCAGATGACTCTTACCATTGTATCCGCTTCCAGACCAACGACAACAGTAATGTGACGATTGAATGGTCGAGAGTCAGAGATGCTGCCATCGGTCGTATTGTGGCATCACATCCTACAAATCTTTCTTTTGACCTCACAAAAAACTGGCCTGGTTTTAAGAGTTCTTATCAACAAACTTTGTTTGGCATAGAAGGTATGTCAAAAGGTACGTTTGGAGAATGCAAATGGCAAATGAATGTGAGCGATTCACTTGTTAGTTTCGATGGAAAACATGCCACATGGCGTATTGGCGATTCTGGCAAACCGACATACTTTGTGGCAGGTTTTGGCGCACTACCAGATTTTCAAGTTATCGATCATCTTTTGAAAGAAGCTTGTCAAAAATATGAGAGAAAACGTCCGAAGGCTATTACAGCCATTGGTGACTTCGTAGGTGCTATGACCAATAATCTTAACAATACTCGTGTATATAGCAATGATGATCGATTACTATTTATTCCCGTATCACGTTCTTTTGGGTTAAAAAATGCCAACCAAGCCCCTGTGTTCTGTTGGGATAGTTTTTTCAATGGTTTAATGGCTACTTATGACAATCCAGCCATGGCCAAGGCCACATTTCGTGCAGTTTTGGATGGTGCTTTGCCAAGTGGAATGATAGGTAATGTAAGACATTGGTCAATGGGACCAAGCACAGGTAATTCTCAACCACCAGTGGGAGCAATGTGCATTTGGCGAGCTCATTTATTACGTCCAGACATAGAGTTTTTGCGTGAGGCCTATCCTGTTCTAAAAGCATGGAATGCTTGGTGGATGAAATATCGAAATGCAAAAAAAGATAGTTTGTTGGAATGGGGAGACGAAGGTAGGAGTTTTGAAATCGCCATGTATGAGACAGGATATGATGATACTCCTCATTTTCAAAAGGTGAAAGGAGTCAAGATGATAGGGACAACCATGAACTGTTACGCAGTTGACCTATGTGCTCTTTGGGCGATGGATGCGCATTATCTCTCCCTTATAGCCAATGCCATCGGCGACAAAACAGCTGCCGAACAACACAAGAAGGACGCAGAAGAGATGAACAAACGTATTAATGAAAAACTTTGGAACGAAAAACTTGGAATCTATTGCAGTCGTTTTTGGGACAATGAGGATGGCACACCTGGAGATTTTTTAACAAAACTGGGACCACAGAATTTCTATCCTCTTATCTCTGGTGCAGCCAACAAGGAACAAGCCAAGAGGATCTTGCAGATTATGACTGATCCCGATCAATTTTGGGGCGAATGGATTCTACCTACTATTTCTCGGAAAGAACCTGAGTTTATACATCAGCGTTATTGGTCTGGCAATATATGGGGACCATCTAACTATCTCGTTTGGCTTGGTGTAAAAAAATATGCTCCTGCTTGGCTAAAAGCTGCATATGCCCAAAAGTGTGTGCATCTATTTATGAACAATTGGAATAGTGCTGGATATTGTGGTGAGAACTATTTTGCTACGACTGGTAGAGTGTGCAGTAATCCGAATTACACCTGGGGAGCCTTGCTTTGTTTAGCTGGGATAGAGTCACTTATAGATATATCTGATGATGGAGACATTATAAAAGGCTCAGGATTTAATGAGGTCTGTGACTTATATAACATCATGCTTCTTGGTGAACCATATCATATCTCCTTGAAGCATTCTAAGTCAAAGAGTAAAATGAATATCCAAAAGTAAGAAGAGTTTATGAAATAGTATAAAATAATTTTAAATTAGTAATGGTAAAACAATAACTTGGTACAAAAATGCTAAGCAGATTTGCACCTGACGACATAGTTCCACTTAGGCAATTGCTCGTCAAAAACGATACGCTTTAGCCTTTCGGATTCATATGATTCGTCAAGCGTTCTTTGAGTTTGATATTTCTTAGACTTGATGGAGGCATAAACGACCAAGCCTTTGGAGGTAGTTGTCTCATTTGTTTTTTTACAAGCATATTCAGCTGACCGCAATTGGACTCCGCTCCAAGCTCTAGTTATATGTGCAAACGACTTATGTTCTATAGGATTGTACTTTGAGCAATATGGAGGGTAATGCACCATAATGATGTCTAATCCGAGAGAGGCAGCCAACTTCATAAGTTCCTGCTTGAAAATATGATGCGAGGCAGAGTTAGAGCCTCCTCCATCACATAAAATGCAGATAGCGGTAGCTTTCGGATATTCCCATTGCAGGTAGTCCTTCCAAATGCGTGCGATGTTGTCACATACGAACTCTGCAGAGTCATAGCTATTCCTTAGGGTAAGATACCCTACGTTCCTTTCCACATCATAGATGCCGTGCGGAACGATGGTTCCTTTAGAAAAAGAAGCAAAGTCATGGTCAAGTGCAGTTAGTTCATGTTGTGAGAAGGTCTTACCGGCAACGTTTGAAGTTGCCCAGCATTTCCTTCTTCTTAGTGTCGATACTGAGAACAGGTATTCCTATACGCACACAAGAAGTCCAAGTGGATTCCACCATTTTGAATTGAGCATCTCGGTTCTCAACATCCTTCAATGTCTTGGTCTTGTGGAAAGAGCGTTTCTTGAAGCCTCTGAGCTTTATCATCTTACGAACAATGTAACTGGAGATAGCAAAGGCTTGTTCTTTGAACATTTGTTTGATTTGAGTTACCGAAAGGTCTAACCATCTTACTAAGTCGTCTTGCGGAAGACCTGCCATGTGGTTTTGGACAATCTCATCAAACAGAGACAGGTATTCAGGATGCTCCTCCAAGATGGACTTTCGACCGCCTCCTGAAGCACAGACGGATTTCTTGGGTAGAGTTGCTTTGCTTTTGAGTTCATGAATACCTCTATAGATGGTATTTATAGATATACGCATAGAAGCACACACGGCTGCAACGCCATGTTTGACAATGTTGATACCTCTTGTAGCACAATATAGCCGACGCTGACGTTCGTCTAATTGTTGAATGTATGTCAAATCGTCTTTAGAAAAGACTTCTGCTAGAATCTTTGTATTCATTATAACTGCCTGAAAATCAGTTGCGAAGATGCAATTTTTCTAACAGGATAAAGAATGTGAATAGTTAATAATCAATAAGCTAAATATAAAGTTATGACAATGGAATTATATAAGAAATGTGATGCAAAAGAGGAGTTTAGAACTCTATCTTTTAACCAAGTGTTGCTTCACGAAAGTAACACAAGAATGTACCAAGTTATTTTTAAACATTACTAAATGCATGATACTGTTAACACCTACCGCTTTTATTGTGGCGTAACAAAAAAAGTTAAAATGACAAAATGACAAATTATATTTGAAGACAAAATGTTAACTTTGTAAGTAAAATGAAAAACAAATAATGAAAAAGAAACTATTTCCCCTTTTGTTATGCAGTCTACTGCACGGTGTAGGCATTAAAGCACAGATAGTTGCTGCTCCAGAGGGCAAGACGATGATAGAAGCTGAGGCAGAATATCGTGGCACAAAGAATGTGGACGACGCAGTAGACGGTAATATGTATGCGCATCTGTACGCCTCGCACAACTTCCTTTATTCTGACGAACAAAAATTAGGCTTAGAGGGCAGATACGAGTATAACAATAGTGATCTACATTATTTTCGGCTTGCAGCAAAAGGAAGCAAAAGTTTCAAGATGTCCAATGGTCGTCCTATAATAGTCAATGCCAATATTTATGGTGAGGCGTCCAATCATGGTGTAGAATATTTTGATGGGCACATCATGGGAGCCTATATGTACCAGATGACGAGAACACAGCAACAAGGAGTGGGCATTGTAGCATTACTTCACAATCCCTCTGGTGTGCCGTGTGTGCCCATTTACTTCTTTAACAAGACCTTTGACACTCACTGGAGTTTTAATTTTCTAACCTATTTAGCATCTCTTAATTACGACTTTAACAGTAAGGTGCGGCTCTCTGGCGGTTATGCTATGAGCAGTCAGCGATATTGGGTGGAGAGTGACGGAACAGTCAGTATGGTCAATCGTGCTCTCTTTACGCCGCAAGTAGCCTTCAGGTGGAAGCCTTTAACGTATGTAAGTTTTATAGTTAGCGCAGGTTGTAGAGTAACAATGACCGACGATGTTTATACAAGGCATGGTGGCGACAAAGTGTATGAGTGTAAGAAAGGTGCAGTGCCGTTTATATTGGCGAGAGCAGTGGTAAATGTAAAATAAGTAACAAATTTTACGGCAAAAAAATTGTTCTTCTCCATTTTTTGTCGTAACTTTGCATTACGAAAATATGGTTTTAGGAAGTATGGGTGAGTGGTCTATACCAGCATGCTCGAAACGTGCCGAACCGCAAGGTTCCGAAGGTTCGAATCCTTCTGCTTCCGCCTTTCCTTAACGTCTGCTTTGTTTTACCATGAACAAAGTGGACGTTTTTTTTCTTGTTTCCCCACGTATCCCTACAGATGAAGTGAAATTCAGAGTAATGGATGTTCCGCTGACCCCCAAAAAAGTTATTTTGACTATAATCTACAAAAAAAGAGGAAAGCATTTCTACTTTTCTCTTTTCGGGGTGCCCAGTGGGAGCACAATATATAAAATTAAATGCAAAATGCTTAAAGCGTAAAGAAACGTAAATGGCTGAAAATCAAGACTTGTTAACCACTTGACTGTAACGTGTTATTGCGTTAGGTTTTATCTTATTACAACAAACAGTAGCAAAACAGTAGCAAAAAGAATAAAATTGCTACTGTGATGTTTGGCAGTATAAAATAAAAGCTTTACCTTTGCCACACACAACTAAATTTATATAGATTATGGCAACGATTTACAAACGTTTATCGGCAAAGGTGCAAGCCTATACTAATTTGGCGGAGGTACTGATTAGTCTAAAAAATGGCAATGATTATTTTGTGCGTGCAAAGTCGGGTGTCTTTGTTACGCCTGATAATTTTCGTAATGGGGAAATTGTGGTAAATAGGCGCAAGGTGGGGAATAATGTTCCGTACCACGAAGAGCAATTAAAGAGGATGAATGAACTTTGCGCACACATTATGGGCATGGTGGCAGACACTCCCAAGGAGCAAATTAACTCTGTTTGGTTTAAGGAGGTGGTGGATAGGTTTAACCACCCCGAAAAATATGCTCCGGAGGTTGAGGGGAAAAAGACCTTTTATGATTTGGCGGAGGAGTATTTGACAAAGAAAGAGTTTTCTTATGATCACGCAAAAGCCGTTCGGGTGCTTGTGCGTGACGTGGCACGTTATGAAGGGTTCAGGAGAGCCACGGAGGATAGTGCTTTTGTCTTTGATGTGGACAAGGTGACACGTACCGATATTGAGAGTTTTTTGGACTATCTGAGAAATGAGAAAAGTTTGTCGGAGGAATACCCCGTAATTTTTCGGGGACTACTACATAGTTATCCTGCCGGAGTAAAAAGTGGGCAATGTAAGTTAATGGTAAGGGGTGATAATACGCTGATTAAACTTACAAAGAAACTAAAGGCTTTCTTTGGGTGGCTTTATGATACCAGCAAGACTAAGAATAGACCTTTTGACGGAATAAAGATAGGTACAGAAAAGTTTGGCACTCCATATTATATTACCATAGAGGAAAGAAATGTTATTGCGGATTTCGATTTCTCTGAGTCTAAGAGTTTGGAGGTGCAGAGGGATATATTTGTTTTCCAATGTTTTGTTGGCTGCCGTGTGGGTGACTTGATAAAGCTAACGGGGGACAATATTATTAATGGCGTGTTGGTTTATGCTCCCCACAAGACGAAGGACGAGGGAGAGCAGACGTTGCAGGCACGTGTGCCGTTACACCCTAAAGCGGTGGAACTGATAGAGAAGTACAAAGGGTGTGATAAGAAGGGGCGTTTGTTTCCATTCATTACGCCTCAGAAGTATAATGAAGCCATAAAGGTGATATTTACAAAGGTGGGGATAACTCGTAATGTGGTAGTGAGGAACCCGAAGACAGGGGAGAACGAGATAAAGCCGATTAATGAGATAGCGAGTAGCCATTTGGCGAGACGTACCTTTGTGGGTAATGCTTACTTTAAGGTTAGCGATCCGAATATTATTGGTAAGATGAGCGGGCACGTTGAGGGGTCGAAAGCTTTTTCACGTTACCGTAAGATTGAGGACTCTACTTTGCTGGATGTTATTAATCAGTTGGGGTAAAGGAGATTGATAAAACGACTTTGAATGTATGTGCGCATTCAAAGTCGTTTTTTTTGTATTTATTTGTTAGTCTTTAGACTCTCTATTATGCTCAGGAAGCGCTCTGTGTTTCGCTGATTTGCCTCTATTGCATCTGCCAGAGCCTTGCGCATAGCGGATATCTCATTGAGTGCTTTGTCTAATGCCTGTATCGCAGCCGTTGCTCCTATTTGGTTATCGTTACCATTAATGTTCGGAGAATTATCTCCATGCGATGTTTGAGTGATGCTTCCCTTTATCATTTCGCCCTCCCCAGTTCTAAGCCACACTATATTTAGCGATGGATATGCTTTAGATATCTTATCTAAAGTGGATGTGCGAGTATTATCACCCATTTTAGAAACCGCGCCATTGCTCAAATTACACAGTCTTTCAAATTCAGATACAGAAATACCTAAACTCTGTATAAAAACGTACATTCTTTCGTTCATAGCCCTGTAGTATTAAAAATTATTAAAAGATAGATATAATATCTATATTTATATTGCGTATCTTAGATATAATATCTATCTTTGCACCCGAATAAGTAAGTAACTAACTTTTCGAGTACAAAAAAGGTGGCCGAACATTTGCCGACAATACCAAAGTAAAATGCAAATATACGGCGGTTTTTTCTTTACTCCAAAGGTATAAGTAACTAAGTAAGTAATTTTAATAACTTTTATGGTTTTATGGCAGAAGAGAAAACAGAACGATTAACACGCGCAGATTTGCGGTCAATCGACGTAGATGAGACTAAGACGTTTACCCTACCTAATGCTAAGGCGTGCGACAATGGCAAGTCGTTGGCGTATCAGTTTCAGAACATTCTGGAGTGTAAGTTTAGGGTCTCTACCGATTACACTAACAACCAATTAACGATTACACGTATAGCACTATGAAAAAAGTAATGAGGAATTGGCGTTATTGGCTGATAATGGCTATTGGGGTGGTGGCATTTTTCAATCTGATTGGGCTGCCACACAGCAATAACCCTTACTTTTGGGTGTTAGTAATCTACTCCAAGTTTACAGCCGTTGCACTCGCGTACATAGATATACGTCTGTATGTGTGGTTCGCAAAGCACAGAAAGATAGATGAATTTTTGGAGTACCTCAAAGAGTAATGACATCACCAAATCATATACAAAGATGAAAACAGATTTTAGTATTAATGTAAAAGTCAATTTGGGCGTAACGCCAGAATTGGCGCAGTTGGTAAGTGCTATTTTTAGCCACATACCAACCAACGTGCAGAGTGATGAGGCATTAAC
>CAKQDQ010000028.1 GCA_934229335.1 uncultured Prevotella sp. | reverse complement strand
CCTTCGGAGTGCCATTACCGCATGAAGTGAAAGCAGCCGCTGCGATAGCAACAATAGCTGCAAGTGTGAATTTCTTCATTTTCTTTGTGTTCTGTTATTTATTTTATTGTTTTGATATCCTAACGTTATTACTTCACCTCTATCAATTCAACGTCGAATACGAGTGTAGCATACGGAGGTATAGCACCTGCAGCTCCTGCCTCACCATAGGCGAGGTGGTAAGGTATAAAGAAGCGATACTTTGCTCCTTCCTGCATCAGTTGCAGTCCTTCAGTCCAACCAGCGATGACTCCCTTCAATGGGAATGTAGCAGGTTCGCCACGCTGTATGCTTGAGTCGAACAGTGTTCCGTCTGTAAGGAAGCCCTCATAGTGGCACACTACGCTGTCTGTAGCCTGTGGCTTTTTGCCGTTACCCTCTTTGAGCACTTTGTACTGCAATCCTGACTTCGTTACTATTACGCCCTCTTTTGAAGCGTTTTCCGCGAGATACTTCTCGCCTTCCTCTTTAGCTTTCTTGCCGTTCTCGGCAGCTTTAGCGCGCTGTGCTGCCTCTTGTTCCTTAAAGAACTCGGTGACAATCTTCTGTGCCTCCGCTGCATTGATTTGTTCTTTACCAGCAATAGAATCCTTTATTGCCTGCGCGAAATCGTCAATGTTAAGTTTCTCCGCACCCATGCTTTTCAACTGGGCACCAATACCCAATCCAAGGGCATAGCTTACTTTATCCATTCTGTTGTTCTTATTATTTTGATAACACAATATTACGACAAAATTAAGCAAAAGTTTAGAATAAAGTGCCGTCTTGTCTGCTAAATATTGTTAAGACTGTCAAAGGTGAACAGAAATATACTTTTTGCCTAATATAAATCAAGAAAAATGGCTAACTTTGCATAACAGTAACTAAATTGCATTGTAAAGTTCCGGCTTATGGATAAGAAAAAGAAGATAGTTGTATTAACCGGTGCTGGTATATCTGCTGAAAGTGGTGTAAGCACGTTTAGAGATGCCAACGGTTTGTGGGACAATTACCCCGTTGAGCGTGTTGCTACACATGAGGGTTGGGAAGCTGATCCCTGCTATGTCAACGACTTCTACAATATGCTTCGCACCAAGTACAAGGACGTAAAGCCTTGCGATGGGCATCGCCTTGTGGCGGAATTAGAGCGTGACTACGATGTTACGGTGGTGACGCAGAATGTCGATACGCTTCACGAGGCAGCTGGTTCTTCTCATGTTATCCATCTGCACGGTGAGATAGCGAAGATGTGTTCCAGCCGCGACGTGGAGAATCCGCGCTGTCATGTGACGCTGCCTCACGAGGGCTTTGGTGCTACTGGTCTGGAGGTACCTCACGGTGCGAAGGCTGCCGATGGCTCTTTGCTACGTCCTTACATTGTCTTTTTCGGTGAGTCTGTGCCAAATATTGAGTTGGCGGTAGAGGAGACGTTGACTGCTGACATCTTTCTTATAATAGGTACTTCGCTGAATGTCTACCCTGCCGCAGGGCTTGTGCAGTATGTTCGCGCTGGTGTCCCTGTGTATCTTATAGACCCTAAGCCTGTAACTACTAAGGCTAACGTGACGCATCTACAGTATGGAGCAAGCGAAGGTATGCGAAAATTCATCGAATTACTATAAAAATGAAGAATGAAGAATGTGGAATGAAGAATACGAGTTACTTTTGTCCGTAAAATTATTGGTTAATGATTAAGGCTCTATCACTAACCTACATTCTTCATTTTAGAGTTCTTCATTCTTCATTTAATAAATACAACGAACTATGAAAATACTTATAATGAATGGTCCCAACCTCAACCTTCTTGGTGTAAGAGAACCGGGAATCTACGGCAGCAGCTCTTTTGAGAGCTATCTACCACAGCTAAAAGGCCGTTACCCTAATGTGGAACTGGAGTATTACCAGAGCAACATTGAGGGCGAGATGATTAACAAACTGCAAGAGGTGGGCTTCACCTACGATGGCGTAGTGCTCAATGCTGGTGCCTATACTCATACCTCTGTGGCACTGCACGACTGTATCCGCTCGCTTAAATGCCCCGTTATAGAGGTACATATCAGCAATGTTCACACCCGAGAAGAGTTCCGCCACCACTCTTATCTATCACCTGCTTGCAAGGGCGTGATATGCGGTTTCGGGCTCGACAGCTACCGTCTCGGCGTAGAGGCTCTCATAGAATGTAATAAGTAATGGCAAAATCTCATACTCAGAATCCGCTGCATACCACTCCTGTTCCTGCTGGTGAGGGCAGTGAGCGTGAGGCGATGCTCGACGAATACGTGCTGAGCCATTCTGACCCTGAGCCTGAGTATCTGTATCGTTTGTGGCGCGCCACTAACATACACATACTCCACGGGCGTATGGCATCTGGGCGTTTGCAGGGCAGACTGCTGAAGATGTTTGTGCAGATGGCACGACCACACAATGTAATAGAGGTGGGTACCTTCTCTGGTTACTCTGCGTTGTGTATGGCAGAGGGGCTTGATGACTCTGGACATATCTACACTTTCGAGATTAACGACGAGCAGGAGCCGTTCACGCGCCCTTGGATTGAGAACTCACCATGGGCTGACCGTATCACGTTTATTATTGGCGACGCCATTACTGAGGCGCAGAAGTTAGGCAAGACGTTTGATATGGCGTTCATAGATGGCGACAAACGCACATACATCGAGACGTATGAAGCGTTGCTGCCACTGATGTCTCGCGGTGCTATTATCCTTGCCGACAACACGCTTTGGGACGGTCATGTGATAGACCCTGACTACGATCGCGACAAGCAAACGTGCGGTATACGCCGTTTTAACGACCATGTGGCTCAAGACACGAGGGTGACAAGGGTCATGCTTCCGTTGAGAGACGGTCTGACTATGATTAGAGTGAATGAATAAAGGATTGTCTTACATTACAGTGGTAATGCCCAAGACCACTTTATAGACCATTACAGTCATCAAAAATTGCTATTTTCCCACCCACCAATAACCAAACGACTAAACCACCAAACGACAAAGAAATGTCACTTTTCAAATATCAAGGACGCAGCTATTTGCTGCCGTTCATACTAATATCAACCCTGTTCTTCTTATGGGGTTTTGCCCATAGCATACTGGAAGTATTAAACCCTCATTTTCAGGAGTCTTTCCAGATATCAAAAACCATGGCTTCCATGATACAGGCTGCGGTGTACGGCGGATACTTTCTCATGGCGATGCCAGCAGGATATATCATCTCTCGTTGGGGATATAAGGCTGGTGTGCTGACTGGACTGGTGCTATACGGCATCGGGGCACTGCTTTTCATCCCTGGTGCCGACATCAACTCTTTCGCGTTCTTCGTCTTCTCGCTCTTCGTGATAGGCTGCGGCCTCACCTGCCTTGAGACTTCTGCCAATCCTTACACCACCGTGTTAGGCGACCCAAAAACGGCTGAGAGCCGCATTAACCTTGCCCAGTGCCTTAACGGTATAGGCTGGATAGTAGGACCATTCGTTGGCGGAATGTTGCTCTTCAACGGTGGAAGCATAGCCATGCCATACGCTATCGTGGGCATCACGGTGCTTGTTATAGCCGCCATCTTCGCATTTCTGAAACTGCCAGATATTAACAATAATCAGGAAATAGACAAGAAGTTGGAAGTTGCCAACGACCAACAGAAGTGCAAGGAGACGCACTATCCCTCACTACGTTTCGGCATAATAGCTCTCTTCTGCTATGTTGCCGCGCAGACGGGCGTTAACAGTTTCTTCATCAACTATATGGGTGAGAATGTCGGTCTTAGCAATACCGTTGCCTCGCAGTGGCTCGCCTTTGGCGGCATGGGACTGTTTGTGTTTGGTCGCTTCAGCGGAGGTATCATAATGAACTACGTCCGTGGCGAGAAGTTGCTGTGCCTCTACGCCATCGTTGCCACCTTAGCCACGCTACTGATAATTCTGTACGATGGTGTGCTCTCCATGATAGGCTTCTTCATTGTCTACCTCTGCGAGTCCATCATGTTCCCTACCATCTTTGCCCTTGCCTTGCGTTCACAGCATGGCAACACCAAAAAGGCATCGTCATACCTTATCATGACGATTGTTGGCGGAGCCATCGCACCACCGCTAATGGGTATGATTGCTGACTATACCGACTCTGTCTCTCTATCGTATATTATACCTTTGATATGCTATGAGGTTGTCTTTGCCTATGCCTTGCGCTGCATATACGGCAAGATAGATATGGCGAAGTAAGCACATACCTCTCTACTTACAATATGAAAGCTTTGTGTTGACTCTGCTATCTCTATGCTTTCGCAACACGATTTGGGCTCTTTCGCAACGCAATCACAGCCCTTTCGCATTTAGAAATGTACCGAACGAAAATTGTAAGCAAACACCCCCTCTATGCTTACAGATTGTAAGTATAGATTCAAAATCATGTTTACGGGTAAGCGTCCAAAATTATTTTAATAGATAAGTAATATTCTTGCCACATGAATATTAACAAATAAGTAATGTTGAAAAAATAACTTGCGCAGTTTTTACCTCAGATTGCTTAGATATTTTGGGGATATGAAGATGGAGCGATGCGAGCATCGTGACTGATGAATAGCCACAAAATAGCCAGCAAGATGAGATAAAAAATGCGTAAGACAACATTATTCAGGCTATAATAAAATTGATTAAGTTATTTTTTTAATATTACTAAATTACGGTGTGTCTCGCTATCAGCGAAGCACACCGTAGTTTTTAAGGTTTCAGTTAGGCCCCAAAAATGGTTATAAAAAAGTATTTTATGCAGTAAATGTAATTGTATATCTTGGATATGACGACGCAGCGTCATAGGTATGTCAGTATTATCATCATGACGATAAACAAAGCTATCGCCACGAGTACGAACTTTAACTGTAACGAATGTCGTCTCTGCCTTTCAGCTCTTGACAGCATTGTTTCTCGAAAAATAGTAGTTTCGTCCTTGTGTTCTTTCGTTTTATTGTCAGTCATGCGTTTTTTCTCCGTTTTCTTATTAGGTATTGGATGTATCCACTTTTTCAGTTTTGCAGATACAAAGTTACATCTTTAATGAATAAAGCCAAAGGAATCGCACCAAATCTTTACGTTTTTTTTTTTTACTTTGCATACATTAACCATTTGAGAGTATAATAGTAGAGAACGCAAAGCAATCTCACCCATAAAGAAATAGGTAGAAACCTTGTCTCATTCGTATAATATATATACCTTTGTAACGAACTTTGGTTAAAATACATTCAAGCAACTACTAACAATAGGAACAATATAACAGAGAAATGAACACACACAGACTACTTACATTATGGACGTTGCTTGCACTATGCGGAATGTTAGTGCAGGCGCAGGTGAGCCTTGACATCTCACCAGCCAAGCGTGGTAGTGCTATCAACCCATTGCACTACGGCATTTTCTTTGAAGAGATAAACCACGCAGGCGATGGCGGACTGTACGCGGAACTGATACGCAACCGCTCCTTTGAGGACAATGCCTCTACGGAATATTGGTCTACTAAGGGCGGAGCTGACATTGTTCGCTCTACCACCACACCGCTTAACGACGCTCAGGAGGGATACGCCACGGTGACATTCGCACAAAAAGGCGATGCGATAATCAACAGTGGCTTCTGGGGAATGAACATTAAGGCGGGGGAGACGTATAAGGCGTCGTTCTTCATCAAGACTAACAAGCTAACGTATCTTACCCTGCAACTCTTGGACGAGAGCGGCAACGCAATAGGACAGAAAACGGTTAGCGTGAAGGCTAACGCTAACTGGCAGAAGGTACAGACCACTCTGACGCCAACTGGCAGCAGCACGAGAGGGCAGTTCGCTATTGTTAGCGCGGCTAACAGCAAGACATCGTTCGACATCGACGTAGTAAGCCTCTTCCCTCCTACTTTTAAGGACAGAGAGAACGGTTGCAGAGTGGACCTCGCACAGAAGTTGGCTGACATGAAACCTGCTTTCATGCGTTTCCCTGGAGGATGCTACATAGAGGGCGAATACGCTGACGGAAAGCAGAATAGATTTGAATGGAAGAAGACGATAGGTGCCATAGAACAACGCGCGGGACACCGCAACGTGAACTGGAACTACCGTGTTAGCGATGGATTAGGATTCCACGAGATGCTGCAATTAGCCGAGGATATAGGCGCAGAACCGCTGTTTGTGGTCAACATCGGACTGGGACACCGATGGTATCAGCCATTAGACGACCTCGACGAGTATATACAGGAGGCTCTCGACGCTATGGAGTATGCCAACGGAGACGCCTCAACAAAGTATGGAGCTATGCGTATCGCCAATGGACATGAGGCACCTTTCAACCTGCGACTCATTGAGATTGGCAACGAGAACTACAACTTCTCGTCTGACACTAACAACGACCAGAGCTTAGAGTACGCCGAACGTTACAACAAGTTCTATACCGCTATAAAGGCCAAATACCCCAACGCCATCTGCATAGGCAACGTGGAGGCATGGGGAACGGATAACCCTACGTGGCGAAACAATTATCCTGTGGATGCTGTAGACGAGCACTACTACCGCAACCCAGCATGGTTCGTTAGCCAGTATAACAAGTATGACAACTACAACCGTGCCACTTCGCCTAAGGTCTACGCTGGAGAGTATGCCGTAACGTCTAACTACGGCACTACGGGCAACCTCGCGGCAGCACTCGGAGAGGCTGTGTACATGCTCGGAATGGAGAATAACTCCGACATCTGCATAATGGGAAGCTACGCCCCTATTTTCGTTAACGAGAACGACCAGAAGTGGATGCCAGACATGATACGCTTCAATGCCAGCGAGAGCTACGGCACTCCGTCGTACTATGTGCAGAAACTGATGCCTAACTATGTGGGTAAGGAGAACGTAAAATGGCAGGAGACGGGCAACCGCAGAGGGGCTACTACATTCTACGGAGGACTAAGCACATGGCTCACCTCTGCCACTTTCGCTAACTATAAGGTGACGAAAGCTGACGGAACGGTATATACCGCTAAGTTCAACAACAGCGAGAAGTGGACAAGCAACGGTGGCACGTGGGCAGAAACAGCAGGCACTCTGCAGCAGACCGACGAGGCTATGGAGGGGCAGGTGTACCTGAACACCGACCTGCAACTGGGCGACAGCTACACTATTGAGGTTGACGCTACAAAGACTTCGGGTAAAGAGGGATTCCTCATTGCCTTCAATTACGCCGACAGCAAGAACTACTGCTGGTGGAACCTCGGTGGTTGGGGCAATACACAACACGCCGTTGAGGTATGCAAAGACGGCACAAAGACAACGGTAGCAAGCTGCCCTGGCACGCTGACCACGGGGCAGACATACCACCTGAAGATTGAGGTGAACGGAGCAAACGTGAAGTGTTACATCGACGGAACGCTGACACACTCTTTCTCTCTGCCGATAGAAAGAAAGCTGTATGTAGCGTCAAGCATCAACGACGCTACGGGCAAGCTCTACATTAAACTCGTAAACCCATACGCAGAGGAACAGAACACTACGCTGAACCTGAAGGACTATCACGCTAACGGCGGTAAGTTGGTACGCCTGACGGCTACTGACGACCAGGCGCAAAACACCAATACTGACCATTATGCCGTAGTGCCCACCGAGGAAGAACTGCCTGCTGAAGGCAGCAAAGTGCTCGTTAAGGTGCCTGCTTACTCTCTGAACATAATAGAGATGAACGTGGAAAAGGGAGAGCAGGAATCTGAAACGGTGGCTGTAAACGAAGGCATCACATACTTATACAATAAGGAAAAGAACGCTTTCCTGGGCAGAGGAGCAGCATGGGGCACACAGGCGGTGCTGGAGAGATATGGCGTTCCTGTGGAGATTGCCAAGACTGGCAACGCTACTTACACGCTGCGACAGACGGATTTGACTAACAGCTACATCGGAATTGATGGTGATGTATATACCGACAAAAGCAGATCATACCCTACTGAGTGGCAGTTCGTGCCGACATCTGACGGACGTATGCTACTGCGTAACGCCACTAAGAATACATATATCACTTGTAACGCAATGGACGATGGCTGCACTCTGACCGACGATGCTACGCAGGCTACTGCGTTTGAGATGGTAAGCGGAAAGAGTTACAACGCTATTGTAGCGGCAGAGGATTCATTGCTCACGCTGACTAAGGGCGTTGTGACAGTAGACATGACGGAAATGATGGAGAATCCCGACATGAGCGAAGGCGTGACAGGATGGGATTGCATGGGATATATTAACTCATCGACATACGCTCCCGTCAACAGAGCTGGGGTGAACGAGCTGTATGAGAAGTGCGGCACACTGCGACAGACCGTTAAAGGACTGGAACCTAACGCGCTATACCGATTCTCTCTGCAAGGATTCTTCCGCAATACAACCAACGCAAACAGCGTAACAGCGGCAGAGAAGGGGCTTAACATGAGTAACGCCTACATCTACGCAGGCAACAACTATCACCGTTTCGCCGACTGGGCAAGCGAACGTACAAGCGACACTCAGCCTAACTCGATGGAGGAAGCGGCTGCTTGCTTTAAGGAAGGAAAGTACAACAACAGCGTAGTAGGACGCGCCGACAAGGACGGTAACCTTACTGTCGGACTGCAACTGAGTCAGCGTGTTAGCGCAAACTGGCTTATCTGGGGAGCGGCAAAACTGGAAGCGTGCTCCGAACCGGAAGATTTTACAACGGCAGTTGCTAACCCAAGCTTTGAAGATGGACTGACAGGCTGGGACAACAACGGTATGCAGACGCAAAACAACAATGAACCTGCCGCCAAGAAATCTGGCTCATTGTACTGCGAAAAGTGGACACCTGCACCAGGACATCTTGATGACGCCTACATACAGCAGACGGTTTCAGGACTGAAAGAAGGTGTATACAGGGTAACAGCGGCATGCCATGCCGAGAATCAAAGTGGCACACCAGCCACTGCTTCTGGCGTGTTCCTCTACGCAGCAGAAAACACTACTGAGGTAAACACACCTGGAGACTACTCCGTTACTGCCACTGCCATAGGAGGAGAACTGACTATCGGCATGAAGAGTGTAGGCACTGACGCCAACTGGATGACTGTGGATAACTTCCGACTGCAATGGATTGGCGAGCCTACTACGGGCTATCGCAAGTCATTAGAGCAGTGGATTGGCAAGCTACAAAGCCTTGTCGCGACGAAAAAGATACTTGGCGACGAACAGAAACAACAGGCAGCGCAGGTCATTAGCAAAGCTCAAGCTGCGCAAACACAGCAAGAACTGCTCGAAGCTATTACCGCTGTAAAGGCGGAATACGACCTCTTGGACACATATCGCATTGCGATAGACCGCTCTGCTGACGGATATAAGGGATACCTCTTTGCCTACTTCCCATCTAACAGCAATGAGAATCTGTACTACGCTTATTCTGATGACGGCTTCAACTACACCGTATTAAACAACGGACAGCGTGTGATGGCATCAGATACCGTAGCTATTAAGAAAGCTATTCGCGACCCACACATACTCAGAGGCGTTGATGGCAAAACGTTTTATATGGTAGCTACCGATATGAAATGTGCCGAAGGATGGGCAAGCAACCGTGGCATCGTAATGTATAAGAGTACTGATCTCGTTCATTGGCAGCACTCTACAGTACACTTCCCCACACGTTTCCCAAACGGATGGAGCAGCGTTACACGCGTATGGGCACCAGAAGTAATATGGGATAAGGACTATGTGAACACCGATGGAAGTAAAGGTCGCTACATGATTTACTTCTCATTGCTCACCAGTGACGATGGTACCTGCACCTACGACAAGGTATATTACTGCTATGCTAACGATGACTTCACTGACCTTTTGGATTATCCCGTACACTTCTATGACCGTGGTTCCGCCACTATTGACGCTGACATAGTGTACGATGAGACCGACCAACTATATCACATGATATACAAAAACGAGGGATCAGGCGGCATCTGCCACGTGACGTCAGAGCGATTGACACCTGAAGAGGGGCAACCTACAGGCAGCCAGTGGAGCAAACCTACTGGTACCGTGCAGCAAACGAACGTCGCTGTGGAAGGAGGCGGACTGTTCCGACTTATCGGTGAGAACACATGGGTGGTTATGTACGACTGCTACGGCAGCGGATATTACCAGTTCTGTACTACAAATGACTGGAAAAAGTTTACGCTAAAGGCGCAGACTACGACCAGCGGAGCCTTCACACCAAGGCACGGTACGGTGATGACCATTACGCCATCAGAGTACAACACGCTGATAAAAGCGTTCCCAACAGCAGGACTTGAGCCATGTCTCATAGGAGATGTTAACAGCGATGGAACGCTAACGGTGAGCGATGCCAACATGATAGCAAACCACAACATCGGTGTTCTGCAGACAGACTTTAACCGTACGGTAGCTGACTACAACGACGACGCCATCATATCCGTATCAGACGCCAACGCTATCGTCAACGCATACTTGGCAGAGTAACAGCACATATCAGCAACAATGATACCACAATGGGGGTTAAGAGACGGCAGATACACCGTTTCTTAATCCCCATTAATTTTATAAACTGCCAAAAATCATTCCACACTTTATAAATAAAGACATTCTTTTGCAGTTATGAAAATAAATTGTTAACTTTGCACTTTGATAGCAAAATATCTGAAGATATGGAACATAAAGATACAAAGGCGATACAGGCGGAGATACGCCGTATGTGCAAAGAGAAGAATGCCGTAGTATTGGCACACTACTATACCGTTGGTGAGATACAGGAAGTAGCTGACTTTGTGGGTGACTCCTTAGCGTTAGCACGTAAGGCTGCGCAGACAGACGCTGACATAATAGTGATGTGCGGTGTACACTTCATGGCAGAGACCTGCAAGCTTCTCTCGCCAAACAAACTCGTATTGGCTCCCGATCTTAACGCTGGCTGCTCGTTAGCAGACTCTTGCGACGCGGAAGACCTGCGCAAATGGAAGGAGGAACACCCAGGATACATGGTGGTACAGTATGTTAACACCACCGCAGCGACAAAGGCTTTGACGGACGTCGTGGTGACATCGGGCAACGCCAAGAAAGTTGTTGACCAGCTACCAAAGGACGCTAAGATACTCTTCGGACCTGATTACAACCTCGGTTCATACATAAACGCCGTGACAGGTCGCGACATGGTGCTGTGGAATGGCGGTTGTCACGTACACGAGCGTTTCTCTTGCGATGCCATAGCGCAGCTAAAGGCGCAGAATCCAGACGCTATCGTCATGGCACACCTTGAGTGTAAGGCTCCTGTTCTTGCCATGGCGGAGGTGAAAGGCTCTACTGCTGACATGCTGAAATATGCGCAAAGCCATGAGCCTCAGACATACATCGTGGCGACAGAAGCTGGCATACTGCACGAATTAGAGCGCACTTGTCCTGACTGTACGTTCATTCCTGTACCGCCAGAGGTAAGCGAAGGCGGTGTAGGATGCCAGTGTAACGAGTGTCAGTACATGAAACTCAACACACTGGAGAAACTATATAACTGCCTGAAGAACGAGGCACCTGTCGTTGATGTGGCTCCAGAAATAGCGAAAGAAGCTGTAAAACCTATCAACAAGATGTTGGAACTCTCGTAGGAGTTATAAAATGTAGAATGAAGAATATAGAATGAAGAATATGGGTTAGGGATATTTGTATTTACTCAATCCAATAAAATAGCTTCTATTCTTTATTGAAAACTTTTCGCTAAAAAGTAACTTCTATTCTTCATTCTACATTCTTCATTTTACATTTTAATAAACAAACACGCATGGAACAGACACTATTAATATACAACACACTTACACGTAAGAAGGAGGCTTTTAAGCCTCTGCACCCTGGTCATGTAGGCATGTATGTCTGCGGACCAACTGTTTATGGCGACGCACACTTGGGACACGCTCGCCCAGCCATAACGTTCGACATACTTTTCCGTTACCTTCAGCACCTCGGATATAAGGTTCGCTATGTGCGTAACATCACGGACGTAGGCCATCTTGAACACGATGCCGACGAAGGTGAGGACAAAATAGCTAAGAAGGCACGTTTGGAGCAGCTTGAGCCTATGGAGATTGCGCAGTACTACACACGCCGTTTCAATGCAGCAATGGAGAAACTCAACGTGCTTCCACCATCAATCGAGCCACACGCTACGGGACATATCATCGAGCAACAGCAGCTTGTGCAGCAGATTCTCGATAAAGGCTATGCATACGTAAGCAACGGTAGCGTATATTTTGACATTGAGAAGTATAATAAGGACTATAAATACGGTATCCTCTCTGGTCGTACTCTTGAGAACATCAAGGACGCTTCACGCGACACCCTTGCAGGAGTAGGCGAGAAGAAGAACCAAGCCGACTTTGCCCTTTGGAAGAAAGCGCAGCCAGAACACATCATGCGTTGGCCATGGCTGATGAAGGAAGAGGGCGTAGAAGAGGGCTTCCCCGGCTGGCACTGCGAGTGTACCGCAATGGGACGAAAGTATCTCGGTGAAGAGTTTGACATACATGGCGGTGGCATGGACCTCGTGTTCCCGCACCATGAGTGTGAGATAGCGCAGGCACAGGCATCAATGGGACATCAGGCTGTACACTATTGGATGCACAACAACATGATAACCATCAACGGACAGAAGATGGGTAAGTCATACAATAACTTCATTACCCTCGACCAATTCTTCAAAGGAGAGCACGAACTGCTTACAAAGCCGTTCGCACCAATGACCATTCGCTTCTTCATCCTTTCCGCTCACTACCGCGGAACGGTAGATTTCTCATCAGAAGCACTTGAAGCTGCTGAGAAAGGTTTTGCCCGACTGATGCAAGGACTAAAGGACTTGAAGCGCATACAGCCAGCAAAGGGTTCGTCACCAGAAGTGGATAAGTTTGTAAACGAGCTGGAACAGAAGCTCTATGACGCTATGAACGACGACCTGCAGACACCTGTTGTCATCTCACACCTGTTCGAAGCGTGCCACCAGGTCAACCTCCTCGTTGACCGTAAGGCTAAGATTTCGCAGGCACACCTGGAGCAGTTGTCAAAGGTTATGCACACTTTCACCGAGGAGATACTCGGACTTACAGCGTCAGCACAGGGCAGTGGCGATGCTTCAAGAGAGCAGTCATTCGGTAAAGTCGTTGACATGGTGCTTGGAATGCGTGCCAAGGCACGTGCCGAGAAGGACTGGGCAACGTGCGACCAGATACGCGACGCGCTGAACGAAGCGGGCTTTATCATTAAGGATACACCAGACGGAGCAGTATGGGAACTGTAGATTACGAAATAATGGCGCCGGTAGGCTCTCGCGAGAGCTTAGCGGCTGCAATCAATGCCGGAGCAGATTCTATCTACTTCGGCATTGAGAGGTTAAATATGCGTGCCCATTCTGCGGCACCGTTCACCATCAACGACCTCAAAGAGATAGCGGAACTGTGCGACGCCAAGGGCATTAAGACATACCTTACGGTCAACACTATCATATACGGTGAGGACATAGAGCAGATGCACGAGATAATAGACGCGGCAAAGGCTGCTGGTATCTCTGCCGTGATAGCGTCTGACGTAGCCGTGATGATGTACTGCCGACAGGTAGGACAAGAAGTACATCTGTCCACACAGCTTAACATCTCAAACATCGAGGCACTGCGATTCTACGCCCAGTTTGCCGATGTGGTGGTGCTGGCACGTGAACTGCGCATGGAGCAAGTGAAGGCAATACACGAGCAAGCCATAAAGGACAACATCTGTGGACCAAGCGGTAAGCCTATCCGCATAGAGATGTTCTGTCACGGAGCACTCTGCATGGCGATATCAGGCAAATGCTATCTCTCGCTGCATAACGCCAACCGCTCCGCCAACCGTGGCGAGTGCGTGCAGATATGTCGTAGGGGATACGAGGTGAAAGACGCTGAAACGGGCAACGAACTGCTTGTGGACAACAAGTACATCATGTCGCCAAAGGACCTGAAGACAGTGCGTTTCATCGACCGCATGATGGATGCTGGCGTGAGAGTATTCAAGATTGAGGGACGAGCACGCGGCGCGGAGTACGTAGACACGGTGGTACGCTGCTATCGCGAAGCCATCAATGCCGTCATCGCCGACCAAGAAGAGGGCAACACTGAGCCTAAACACTTCACCGAAGCCGCTAAGGACGCATGGGACGAGCGACTCGCCCGTGTCTTCAACCGAGGCTTCTGGGACGGCTATTACCAGGGGCAGACACTCGGAGAGTGGAACGACTCTTACGGCTCTAAGGCTACAGAGAAGAAGGTGTACGCCGCAAAGACCATAAAATACTTCTCTAAGATAGGCGTGGCAGAGTTTCAAGTGGAGGCGCACGAGATAAAGGTGGGCGACAAACTCCTTATCACGGGACCTACAACGGGAGCCATGTTCATCGACGAGGTGAAGGAGATACGCTATGACCTAAAGCCTGTTGACGTGGCGAAGAAGGGACAGCGCATCAGCATTGCCGTGCCAGGAAAGGTAAGACCAAGCGACAAACTGTTCATATTACAGAAGCAGTAGAGAAGCAAGCGCAGCCCCCCTCCCTTACCTCTCCCACAGGGGAGGAGAGAAATATGCTATTTGCCACAGCATGATAGGGGTGGATATGGGCGTAAGATAAAAGAAAAAAATTCACAATCAAATTATCCCCACATCTCTCCTCCCCTGCGGGGGAGGCACGGGAGGGGGGGCTTAGTTATGACAATAAACGAAATACAAGACGAAGTAATATCAGAGTTTGAGGGCTTTGATGACTGGATGGACAAATATCAACTGCTCATTGACCTTGGAGGTGAGCAGGAACCACTGGACGAGAAATACAAAACGGAGCAGAACCTTATTGACGGTTGCCAGAGCCGCGTATGGGTACAGTGCGACAAAGAGGCTGACGGCACACTGACATTTACAGCTGAAAGCGACGCCCTGATTGTGAAAGGCATCGTGGCACTGCTCATAAGAGTACTGTCAGGACACACGCCTAAGGAGATTCTTGACGCTGACCTCTACTTCATTGAGAAGATAGGACTGAAGGAACACCTCTCTCCTACCCGCTCAAACGGACTGCTCGCCATGGTGAAGAGGATTAAAGCGTATGCACTGGCATACTCTCTGTCATAATCCTACCCCCTATATTTCAAACAGAAGAGGCTGCATATTCTTACCAACAACAGAAAGACTCTACAGCACCCTTGACGCTATTTTACCTCTATCACATTTAGCGTCAAATGGTGTGTCGTGTCTGCCTCTGTGCAATTTGATAGCTTTCACAACACGATTTGATAGCTTTCGCAACACGATTTGATAGTGATTGTAATGCGATTAGGCTGTAATCGCAACACACCCTCACTACACACCACTTCTATACACTGAGATACCTCATGAACTACGACAAATTCTCACAACTGGACTCTGACGAACTATGCCTGCTCGCTGCATACACTCTTTACGACATCACCGACTCTAAGGCTACTAAGCTACGGAAACTGATGACCTCAATGACGGGCAAGAAAGAATACGATGTCTCTACAGTAACGAAGCAGTTGCATAAAAAAGACTTTGTAGCCTACAGTAGTTACAACTGGCGCACTAACTCCTACGACTACAAGGTGCTCGACAAATACTTGCTGCCATTGATGATGTATCTTCACGAGAAAGAGCTTCCGCTGGCTAACGGTCTATTGAAAGAAAGTCAAGGGCTGACACAAACTGGCTTACAACAGGCTTTATGGCAGTATATATGCGAGGAATTTAATAGCATTAACAAAGAGGAGCTGAATAAATATGTGTATGAATACGGAACTAACTTCCTGATGCCTGTAGCACTTGACGAGCATTTCGCCAACTTGATATTAGCTTTGCCTACTGACGAGTTTTATCAGTTCATGGAGGATGTGCTTGTTGAGATATTCAACTCGCAACTGCTTGTTGACGTAAAATACATTCGTTCGCTATTGGCAAGCTACAAGTTAGGAGTGGACGAGGTAAAGAAACAAAAGATGTTGTGCCTTACTGACCTCTACGACTACCTTGCGTACGGCAACGTTCCTGAGGTTCTCTTAGCAGAAAACAAGAATCATTACATCATCGCAGCTATCGTGCAGCTATACAAAGGCAACTACGAGGCGGCCTTCAAATTCTTTAAGGCGGCGATGACACTTCACAACAAGGACTTCAGAGGATACTCTAAGCGGGTAAATTATTTTCCGCTTTCCATCGTCAACTACTTCTATGTCATCGCGTGTTACCTTGAGGGAAGCGACACGGCACGCAAATGTGCATTGGGAGTAAGCAAGGCCGCGCAAGGAGAGATTACGGAGGTGGGAACCATTGTCTATAATATTTTATACGGCAAAGCTACCGACAAACAGCTGAAGGCTGCTATCGCACAGCTGCAACTGTCACTCACCAACATCAATATCGGGCTTGCCAAGCTCCTAACGCAGTATTTAGGCAACGGTAAGAAGTCTAAACTGATAAACGAGTGGCTCGTCATGAAGCAAGAGAGAAGGCTGTATACTACTTCACTAAATGACATAGAGCCAGCTCTTGACCGTGCATACGGAAAGAAACCGCTGTTAGCTTCCATATACCACAAACAGGAATGGGAGCACGTACTGGACGAGCTGATGCAGAGTTCTGGCATGAAACAAGAAGAGGCAGCGCAACGTGACGCCCGCATCTCATACCTTATAAACGACATTGACTCTGAATACGTAGAGATTAAGGTGCAACATAGGCTGAAAAGCGGTGTGTGGGGGGCTGGCAAGACAGCATCACTGAGCAATTTCTACGCTCTTATGATAGATGAGATGACGGACGCTGACAAGAGAATAGCGCAGAAGATGAATAGACACGGCTATTACTCTAACTATCCGAAGCTGGTGTGTGTGTTGCCGGAAATGTTGCAAGAGAGCCGTCTGTACGTAGGACATCACGCGCCATACGAGCTTGTTGAAGTAGCGGAGGTACCGCCATACATTAACCTTACGCGAACAGAAGGGGGATTTGAGGTTAGCAGTAACGTGCCTACTGAGGAGCTGAAGGAAGGCATTGTCATTGTTAACAGGGGAAATAACCGTATTGAATTCGTACAGCTCTCTACATTACAGGTGTCGTTCTACCAACGTCTGCTAACATTAGGACATTTCCCTCTGGAGGCTGAAGAGCAGCTACGCTCATTCCTAAAGGGCATAGGCGGGAAGATAGACGTAAACAGCGACCTCATAGAAGGGGGCAGCACCATGCCAGAAGTGGACGGAACGCCTATCCTGACGGTGCAAATTAAACCTGCAGAGAGGGGCTGCTACGAGCTGAGAACGTTCGTATGCCCATTAGAAGGCGGTAACGTGCATTGTAAGGCTGGCAAAGGTGACGACGTAATAGTGGACAGTACTGCCGAGAAGCAGTATGTACGCGTGAAACGAAACATACTGAAAGAGAGGGAGAACGCAGAGGCTTTTGCTAACGTAGCGGGCGTTACACCTAAGAATCTCTACTCTACCGTAGTTCTGGCGGCATACGATTTGCTGCCGGTTTTGGAGTATGCGCAACAGAACACCGACGTTGTGGCGTGCGAATGGAAAGAAGGCTCACAGATAAAGGTAACTAACAGGGGCACGGCATCATGGAATGGAGCTATCAAGAAGAATGAAAACGGATGGTTTGAGATTGAGGGCTCTGTAGACCTTGATACTAATAAGGTTATCAGCATGAGCGAACTGCTGGACCTTGTGGGCAAAAGCAACGGCAAATACATAAAGATTGGCGACAATGAGTTTATCGCTATCAGCGACAAACTGCACAAACAGCTGTCACAACTCAACGCTATCGCCGCACGATCACATGGTCATCTGCAACTGTCTCCATTCTCTGCGGCTCTGCTCGGACCTGAAGTGCTGAATGGAGAACTGACACTTGAGCAGGACAACGAACTGAAAGAGATTAGGCAACGCATTAAAGACGCAAGCGAATATACCCCAGAGGTGCCGCAAACGCTTAACGCTACGCTGCGTAACTACCAGAAAGAGGGATACTGCTGGATGGCAAGACTAAACAAATGGGGCGCAGGAGCACTGTTAGCAGATGATATGGGTCTGGGTAAAACGATACAGACGATTACCTTCTTGCTCCTGAAGTCAGGGGAAGGACCTGCGTTAGTGGTTGCACCTGCATCTGTCGCACCTAACTGGAAGACTGAGTTTGCGAAATTCGCACCGTCTCTTAACGTCTCGCTTCTTAATTTCGCAGACAACAGAGACGCTCTTGTCGACAACGCTAAAGCGGGCGATGTGGTGATAACTACATACGGTCTGCTGCTGAGTGTGAAGGATGCACTAACAAAAAAACACTGGAACACTATATGTCTTGACGAGGCTCACATCATAAAAAACCGTGGCGCGAAGACCTCTGCTGTAGCTATGCAGCTAAAGAGTGACAACAGAATTATGCTGACTGGTACGCCTGTACAGAACCATCTCAGCGAACTGTGGAACCTCTTTCAGTTTGTTAACCCCGGACTACTGGGTAGTTTTGAGGACTTTAGCCGCCGATTCATCGTGCCTATTGAACAAAACGGCGACAAGGTGATGCAGAAAGAGCTGGACAGGCTCGTTAAGCCTTTCATGCTGAGACGTACTAAAGACAAGGTTGCGAAGGAGCTACCTAACAAGGAGGAGATATACCAGCACGTGACATTGAGTGAAGAAGAGATGCTGGTCTACGAGGTGTTGAGACGCAAAGCAGAAGCTATGCTGCTTAGCGAGGAGGGCAACAAGGTGTCAATGAACACTCTTGCCGAGATTACCCGACTGCGACAGTGCTCATGCGACTGCCGTTTGGTGGAAGAAGGGCGTAAAGGTGCAGGAGAAAAACCTGGCTCGAAGATTACGGCTTTGCTCGAATTGTTAGAGACAATACTTGACGGTTTCTCTACAAAGAAGGACGGAACGGTGAATGGAGGCGTGCTAATCTTCTCACAGTTCACGTCATATCTCGCACTAATTAAGAAAGCTCTTGACGCGGAAGGTATCAAATATATGTACATTGACGGCTCTGTGCCGATAAAAACACGTCAGGAACTGGTAGAAAAGTTCCAGAAAGGCGAGTGCCCTGTGTTCCTTATCTCACTTAAAGCTGGTGGACTCGGACTGAACCTTACGCGTGCTAACTACGTGATTCATGCCGATCCATGGTGGAATCCAGCAATAGAGGCACAGGCTACTGACCGTGCACACCGCATTGGTCAGAAGCAAGCGGTTACCGTTTACCATCTGATTGCGGAAGGAACTATTGAGGAAAAGATACAACGTCTGCACGAACGCAAGCAAGCTCTTGCTAAGGACATCCTCGACAGCACTGACATGAGCCATAAACTCACGGGTGAGGACTTGTTGGAAATGGTACGCACAAAGTAACAACATAAAAATATCAGAGATAACTTCAGCAAGCATCACACGGCCTTGCTGAAGTTATTTTTTTGCCATTGCATTTGGATATATGAATATTTATAGCTACATTTGCAAGCAGATAGTTTAACATCACTAACAACTACGACATTATGCTACACATTGCGAACCCCATATACGACACCGTTTTCAAATACCTCATGGAAGATGAGCGTATCGTTAAGACCATTCTCTCCGCCTTATTAAAAAAGGAAGTGATAGAGGCGGAAATGCGAAAGCATGAATATACCAACGGACAAAGAGACAAAATATCCATGTTTCGCATTGATTTCGGGGCGAAGATACGTGAGGATGACGGAAGCGTACACCTCGTTTTAATTGAACTACAGAAAACTTGGCTTGAGACAGAAACGCTGCGTTTCAGGCAGTATCTCGGTGCACAATACGCCAATCCTGACAATATGATTAAAGAGGACAACCCCATGGGCTATGGCCTCCCGATGATAACAGTCTATCTGTTGGGGCATAAGGTAGGAGACATAGAGGAACCTGTGTTATATGTCAGCCACAAACCATACGACTATTACGGCAATCTGGTAACAAAAGGAATACCAGACCCCTTTGTAGAGAGTTTGGTACACGACAGCATCATAGTGCAGATACCTCGTCTTCACGGCAACATTAACAACCGTTTGGCAGAGGTTCTCAGCGTATTTGACCAGACACGTAAAGACAAATATAACAGACAAGTGATGAACATCAACGAGGCGGACTACGCTGAGGATGAAGACATGATGCGCATTGTACACCGTTTGGTTGCTGCAGCGGCAGATTCTAAGCTCCGCCAAGACATGAACGTGGAGGATGAGTACTTCCTTGCAATAGAAAACAGAGACACTGCCATTATGCTAAGGGACAAAAGGATAGAGAAACAAGACAAAAAAATTGAAGAACAGGGCAAGGAAATAGAAAAACAAGATATCAAAATAAAGAAATTAGATCAGGATCTTGAACAGAAAGAAAAGGCTCTTGAACAGAAGAACAAAGACATTGAACAGAAAAACAAAGACATTGAACAGAAGAACAAAGACATTGAACAGAAGAACAAAGACATTGAACAGAAGAACAAAGACATTGAACAGAAAAACAGCACCATTCTTAACGCCGCAAGACACCTAAAGGAGCAAGGAATGAGTGTAGAGCAAATATCAGCTATCATGAACCTTGACATAAACGTCATAGAACAATTATAAAATAAAATAGGCATAACATAACGCGCCAATAAAAATCTGTAAGCAAAACGTACCGTTTCGCTTACAGATTTTTTCTTAATCTACCCTAAATACAATATGAGCCCTTTCGTACCACGATTTGGGCACAATCGTAGTACGAAAGGGCCCAAATAGCAAGATGAAATGGCCACTTTCAAATTGTAAGTCAGTAACAATCATTTTAGGATGGCTCTATAAATTCGCTTTGTTATATTTCGAGGCTATTTTCGAAGTCAATGTGTAAGTGAGCGAAGGTCACGCTACCCCGACAAACAGGGGGGATAAAGCACATTGACTTACGCCGTACATAACGACCAAGCAAACCTTAGGCTTGAACCGAAAAGACACCGAAAGATGACAAAACGTCACCTTACTAAAATGACCCCATTATGCGGTGACGATTCATAGAACCACCCCTTTACCTTACTGAATAGCAAACTCTTTCGGAGCTTTAGGCAGACTTCCTCTATATTTTAGAGACGTTTGTGTAGTAACAAGGTTAGGTTCATCACCCGAAAGAACATAAAGTGGCTCGATAGTCACACTGTAACTGCCATTCTCTTTCGTAATGACGAGGTTACCACAATTCTTGCCTTTTTCGAAATAAACACCAGGTTCACCTGTTCGTGAAGAAAAGTTCAGACCGCCACTTACCTCAAAGTCGCTGAAAGAACCTGTAGGAAGCTCACTGTTGCTGCCGTCAGCCATGAAACTAACATAAAAGAATGAGCCTTTGTCTGGCACCACACCACCAGCAAAATCGAAGCTACAGAACTCTATTTGATACAACTTTTTCGTACCAGAACTATTGCTTTCATCAATGTTCCAATACACATATCTAAAGCTCTCTGTTTGATTTTCTACCTTAAGAGTGGGCGTAGTACCTCCGCCTCCTGCATTGTTCGCATCGTCATCATCATCACCGCACGATGTTAAAGCCATAGGGAAAGACACTGTAAGCAACGTGAGAAATAAATAAAAATATCTCTTCATGTCAATAGTCGTATTTAGTTAATAACTACTTGTTGTTTTCTTATACTTCTAAGAATATTGATAGTCTTGGCGTCTGTCACTATGTTGACATTCTCTACACTTAATTTCCTCGTGTCCAGATTATCGCTTTCGAATCCGAAAGAGGCAGTAGTCTTTCTTGAAGTATCATCAATTCCCTCATCAACTCCCATTTTTGAAGCTAACATTGGAACATCGATGCCCGTAGCTTTGAAGGTATTACCAGTTCGAGATACAGCGATATTCACCTTATTTTTGTAAGTATAGTCATCGCAATACCATATATGCGTTGACGGATAAACAAGCGTTTTCTCCAACTCTGGATTATCATCAACGAGCATACCCTTAAGAGGGTCGTCATAACTTATCTCTATATTCTGAACATTATCGAAAGTAATTACCCCTGAATTGAAAGCAGATACGGGAAGCGCAATAAACAACATTGACGAATACATATTGTCCTTTATCTCGTCAGGATGCTGATAGTAATAAACAATATCAGCAGTATAAGCCTGCAGTTCATATTCTGTGACAACACCATTTTCCTCCAACGGTAGCACATATAAATACTTATATTTCACCGTTCTTCCATCAACAGTGGTATAAGCGGTACCCTTGCCAGTCACTTCCGTGTCGTTATTACCGTTATTGTTTGGTGTACCATTGTTATCATCATCATCTCCGCATGATGTTAACGCTACGGAAACACACACTGTAAACAACGTAAGGAATAAATAAAAATATCTCTTTAGGAATTTCGTTTTCATGAATTTAGGATTTAAATAGTTTGCAATTATACATTTATCAGTAGTCTAAACTAACACACTGCAGCCGAGCCGTCATGTTAGTTTAGACCATAACGTTAGTTATTAGAAGCTATATCCCAGACGGAAATAAACGCCATTAGCCTTGCTCTTACCACCATCGAGGACATCAGTAAGACCGAATTCATAACCTACTTTCAAAGAGAAGTCCTTGTAAGTGGCTTTAGCACCAGCCTGCCAACCCATAGAGAAGGTCTTGGTCTGCTCGACTTCATCCTTTGATACCATCAAGTCTACGTAAGGACCGGTAAGCACTCCAATCTTGAAGTCATCATTCTTGTAGAAATTCCAAGCTGCGTTAGCGTCTATTTGAATAAAGCCTGGATTCCATTCCTTAGCTCCTTTGGTGGTGTAAGCCGCGCCTACAGTCCAGTCAAAGGTGTCGTTGATGGGGGCAGTGTAGTCAATGCCCACATTAAGGAACTTGGCTTCAGAGTCAGAGCTTCCTCCTTCAAAACTAACGTTAGATACATTTACGCCATACCATAAGGTAAGGTTCTTCTGCGCACTTGCTGACATACCAATACAAGCAAGGCATAATGCGAGAAACAAATTCTTCTTCATTTCTTTCAGGTTTTAGCATCAAGGCTCCCGAGGATGCAATAACAAAGTAATAATTAGGTGTTCATATAAACAAAAAAGCGTGGAGCCAGTCTGTCACTCGTTCCACGATAGAAAGGCCTTCGCATTGCCCGACAAGTCGAAACGAGCAACGCTGAAAGCCCCACGTAGATGT